>CAZYJB010000042.1:0-11785 GCA_964647675.1 uncultured Verrucomicrobiota bacterium
CCGGCTGGATCGGGTTCGATGCAACTCCTCCAGGGTCCGCCGCGCCGAGGCTCTCAACTCATCGACGCCGAGATCTCCAGGATCCTTGAGATCGGGGTCGAAGCAGGCGGCATCGAGGTCCCCGAAGAAGCGGTCGACAGCCTGGAAGGCTTCGTCGGGCAGCGGGGCGGCATCCTCCTTGAACCGGCGGAGGAACTTCGTCTGGAACTCTTCCGCGCCGAGCGAACCGGCCACGAACGCGTTCAGCAGGGCGGTGAGGTCCCCAAGATATCGGGTTTGTTCCGTATTCATCGTCAGCCTCCACCGAGATTGCCCGAGGTTGTGACGTGATGCAGCTGCTGCGGACTCAGTTTCCAGCCGCTGAGGAAGTTTCCGGCCGCGTCCTGAATCACATTCAGACCGGTGGATGGATCGAGATAATGGGTGACCTTCTCGCCTCGGTAGGTGCCCGGGAGCGCCTGGGTGCCCGGCCCCATCACGTGAGCCTCGACCGCGTCCTGAAACTTCCTGGCGTTGGCGGAATTGTAGTTTCCGGGGACTCCGAAATCGCCCGCGTGCTTGAACTTCTTCTGGAGCTGCTTGGAGTCGATTTTGACCGGACAAGGCTTGCTGTTATGGGAGAGGACTTCCGCGGCACTGACGAAGTAACAGTGCGCGGTTTCGACCTCGAGATTGTAGACCGTGAACCGGCCGACATGCCGTTCGATCTGCGAGACCACCACGCTCCCGGCCCGCGTGCGCAGTCGCACTCCCGGGATAAGATCCCGGGCGGCGACCCAGTCGCCGGCGTTCTCCGAATACACGGGGTGTCCTTCCGTCAGACGAAGGCGCTGCGTCGGGCTTTCCTCGAATCCGAGATCCAGGAGCGCGGTCGCCTCGCTACGCAGGACTCCCGTCACCAGCCGACCCGGGCCCGTCCTGAGCTCAGGGCTGGGCCGTTTCCATTCAACGCGCGCGAGCCCGCGAATCCCTTTCTCGGGCACACGCAGGTCGATGAATCGTCCGACGTCACAGCCGGTCTCCTCCATCCAGCGCTGGTCGCGCAGTAGTTCGATCGCGAGACCGGGGCCGCCGTCGAGGGCTCCCATTCTCAGCCCGATCCATCGGCCCTCCCACTGCAGCCGCTCGAGGTCCGCCGGGACCTCGGACTCGTCCGATGTGTGCACGCGGTCCCCGACGCCGAGGCTCGCGATGTCCCGCGGTCCCTCCGGCGTCGAGACTTCGGTTTCGGCAGCCAGGCAGAACCCGGGAAGCGACCGCAGCCCGTCGATGCCCGAGAGCACGCCGAGGCCGGAGAGGATGGCGTCGAAGAGGCTGCCGTTACCCTCGGTGAGCTTGTAGAGTTCGCGCACGAGATCCGCGGCGTCCCGGCCGGTATTGATCGCCTCGAGAATCTTGTGCATGAGGCTGGCGATCTTCGGCCCGTGCTTGGTGGCCTGAATCAGCTCGATGAGCGGCGCGAGCTTGCCCATGCCCTGGAGCGCGCAGGCGCCGCCGCGCGCCGCCGCCGCGCCACCCGTAATGGCCGCCAGGAGCGCCTCGCGGCTGACCATCGCCGCGAACCGTGACGCATCATACTCCCGACCCTGGTACTGCTCGGAATTGGTGAGCCCGATCTTGTCCGTCCCGCCGAACGACATCGTGTTCGCCAGGATGGAGGCCCCGCCCTGCGCACCCTCGCCCGCCGCCTCCCACAGTTCGGAATCGGGATCGTCCCAGTTGTTTCCCATCAAATACTGGAACAACCCCTGCCCCAGCGGATCGATCGAGGTCCACGGATTGTTGCCCACGTAGGTGTACCCGTTCCCCAGCTCGATCGGGTCGCCCCAGATCCCGATCGTATCGCGGGTCGTGAAGCGTCCGGTCCGAACCTCCAGGTACCGGGTTCGGAAATCATAGAACCCGGTCTCGGCGTCCCAACGCCGGCCGGCGAACTGGTACGGGTTTCCGATCACGCTGCCGACCCGGGGAAACCCATCCGGCGCGCTGATATGGGTCAGTCCGTAATCCTCGTACTCATACCGCTCCACGACCTCGCCGGACCGGTCGGTGACGGCCACGACGTTGAGCAGATCATCGGCGTGGTAGAAGAAGTCCTCACCTCCGCGCCGCATGGAAAGCACCTCGTCCAGCGCGTTGCCATGGACATACGTGGCGAGCGTGGCACCCGCCGCGTCCTGCTCCTCGCACTCACGCCAGCCGACATAGTAGAATCGCGTCTCCCGCGCCGCCGCACCTTCCCCGACCGTCTTCGAGATCCGTCGACCGATCGCGTCGTAAGCAAAGAAAGTCCGCGTCCCGGTCGAACGATCGAGGTGCTCCACCATTCGATTGCGATCGTCGTAGCGGATCTCGCGCTGACCGGGCTGTCCGTCGAGAAGACGGGTGAGATTCCCGTTCGAATCATAACGGCGCGCGCCCTTCGGATCCGTGGTGTACTGATTGACCGACGCGTCCGCCGGATCGGGGACCACCGCCGACTTTGTGTACGTTCCGGGGTCGGCGCCCCCGGCCACCGTCAGCCGGTTGCCCGCGGCATCGAGGGAGTAGGCGATGGTCTCGGACGGACCACCGGCCTCGGTGGCCGTGGACCGGATGAGCCGCCGGATCGAGTCGTAGTCGAACCGTTGGGCTCGCGCGGCGGCTCCGGCACCGGCCGTGCGCGAGCTCTTGTTGTGCATGCGATCCCACGTGTAGGTGCGGTGATCGATGACCTCGCCGCCCGCGGTGCGCGCGTGCGTCGTTCGAACGATGCGGCGCACGCCGTAGTCCCCGACGGGATTCGCGACACCCTGGCGCCCGTCATGCTCGAAGACGGTCTCGGTGCCGTTCCCGTACGTCCTCCGGCGCGTGCGACCTGGACCCGCGTACTCATACGTCGCCAGCACACCGGCGGCGTCCTGAATCAGCTTCTTCCGGTTCAACGCGTCGTAGGTGGTGGTGATGGTCCGCCCGCCCGGGTAGATGGCCGTGACCAGGTTTCCCAGGGCGTCGAATCCGGTCGTGACCGTCCGCCCGTTCTGGGTTTCCCGGCGCACGCGCGAGAATGAGTCGTAGGCTCGGGTGATCACCGAGCGGTCGTTCTCCGCCTGCACGACCCGCGACAGCCCATCGAACCGGAATTGCTCGAACGTCGTTGTCCCGGCGACTCCCGGTCCGGGCTCCACGTCGACGCGCACCGGCCGATTCAATGCGTCGAAGACGATCCGTCGCGTGCTGCCGTTGGGGTCGATGCTCGCCACGGGATTGCCATGCACGTCGTACGTGATCCGGCGGACCGTCCCGTCGCCATACGTCACACCGACCTCACGATTCAACGGATCGTACTCATACCGGGTGACATTGCCCGCGGGATCGGTCTGGGCCACCAGCCGGTTCGAGTCGTCCCACGTCTGACGCAGCAGAATCCCCCCGACCGGCGCACCGGATCCGGTTCCGTCGCCGGTCAGGTTCATGGAGGTCGCGATCAACCTGCCCAGGCCGTCGTACTCGTACCGCGTGACATTGCCCGGAGCCCCGGGGCCGGTCCGTTGCGCGTCCTCCTCCCGTACCAATCGGCCAAGCGAATCGTAGCCGAAGGTCCGCACGTTTCCCGACGAATCGCGCTCGAGAATCCGACGATCCAGCCCGTCGTACTCGTAGGAGGTCAGAAACACCTCGGGCGCACCGCCACCGTCGGGGAGCTCGGTCTCGGTCACGCCGACGATGTTGCCGTTGGCGTCGTAGGCAAACTGAACGGTGTTGCCTGCGGGATCGGTGACGCGACGCAGGCGGCCGGCGGTGTCGAACGAACGGCTCTCGATGTTCCCCCGGCCGTCGACCAGTCGCACGATCTCCGAGGCGTCGCTGTAGCCGATCTCCGCCGGTACGGTGCCTCCGCCGATCGGCGCGCCGGTTTCAGAGTCGAAGAACTTCGACTCCGTCCTGACGAGTCGACCGAGGGCGTCGTACTGGAACCGCACATCGTTCAGGACCACGTTCCCTGCCGCTCCCGGTCCGTCCACGAGCTCGCCCTCGAACCACGTGCGCACCCGGCGATCGGCGGCGTCGTAGGCGAGATGCTGCACATTACCCAGCGGGTCGGTGATCCGGACGGGGCGGTTGTACGCGTCGTAGGTCATGCGCAGGGTGCGCGGGGTGCCTTCGAGCCCCGCATGCACGGCGACGAGGTTGCCGGTGGCATCGTAGTCGTACTGGGTCGACGACTGCAGGGGATGCCCGGGCGCGTGGATGACGCGGTACTCGAGGTCCCGTTCATCGAACGACGTCTGCCGCACGTTCCCCGGCTGCGCGCCCGAGATCGCTTCGCCATACCTCGTGAGAACCCGGTTCCGGTTGGCGTCATAGACGTATTCCTCGATCACGTTCCGTCCAGCATCGACCTCCTCGATCACGCGGACGGGGAAGTTCAGGACGTCGTACTCGTAATGGATCGAGATCTGGGAGTTCGCCTGGAGAACGCCCGCGTGATCCCGATTCTCGAAGTCGACCCGGACCAGGTTGTTGTTCGCGTCGTAAACCTGGTCGCGCTGGTACCGGATGCCGGTTCCCGGCCGGACCTCGGGCGAGATCTCGCGCACGACCTGATTCTGGGCGTTCACGACATACCGCGTTTCATTCCCCCGGGGATCGGTCAGGGCGACGAGATTCCCGACGGCGTCGTACTCGTACCGGGTCACCAATCGCTCCCCGGTCGAATCGACGATCCATTCCCGCAGATAGCCGCGCTGCGAACCGGATTCGTGGTACGCGTACTCGTCACGGCGCCGGTGACCGTTCCCGTTGTCGGGTCGCACCCGCGCGATCAACTGGCCGAACGCGTTGTACTCATAATCCTCCACCGCGCTGGCCACGCGCTGCCACTGGCGTACCCGGTTGCCCCGCGCGTCGTAGGAGGAAACGGTCACCTGTCCCAGGGCGTCCACCAGTCGGGTCATGTGCGACGCGCCCCCGAAACGGGGATCGTACTCATACCGCTCCTCGGTCATCGCCTGATCGCCGCGAAGCTCATGCGCCCCGGGGAGCTGCCGCAGGATCCGGAGGTTGCCGCGGCTGCGCGCCGGGGCGCCCGGATTGAGATCCGATTCATACACGTACTCGGTGATCGTGCCGTTCGGGAGGATGACCCGCGTCTGAAGCGAGTCCTCGTTCCACTCGTAACGAGTCTCGAAGTACTCCGGGTCGCTCGCCCTCAGCCGGCCCACAGGGCGGTTCGAGGACTCCGTGGTCGGCTCGTCGGCCCGGGCGCGGCCGGTGTATTCCCGCATCCGCACCATCCGATTGCGGCGATCATAGAAGTACTCCTTCACCTGCCCGTTGCGGTCGTTGACGATGGTCTTGGTCACCGTCTCGGCATTGGCGAGTGACGGGAGCTGCCGGACATACACGTAATCCAGCACCCCGCCGCCGAGCACCTGGCGGGTCACCCGATCGAAATCGGGGTCCCCGGGATCCGTGGCCGGCGCGTAAACGTTGACCAGGTAGGGACCGCTTCCATGCGTGGCGTCGCCGGGATCGTTCCGCCGACCGTCGGTGATGGTGAGCAGGTTGTGGTTCAACCGGTCGTCGGCGAACCCGGTCGAGTAGGTGTAGGTCGTCGTCTTGCCCGCGGGAAAATTGTTACCGTTCGGGGTACCGGTGACCGGCGGCGTCGTCACCGACTTGAGATCGCCCGCACCGCCGCCCGCCTCGATGCCGTCGTAGTGCCCGTACTCGATCCGGCGCCCGGCGAAATCCGTGACCCGCACGAGGCGCCCGGCGGCGTCATAGGCGATCAGAATGTCTCGGCCGAGAGTGTCGGTGACCTTCGCCAGTCGGCCCGTGGCGTCATAATCGAACAGGAGCTGATTCCCGTTCCGATCCGAGATCCGCGCGAGCTTGCCGGCTGACGGCGAGCCGTCGAGCGGACGGAACTCCCAGCCGCCCGAATCCTCGAAGGTCAGCCGGTGCCGGCCATCGGCCTCGTGGGTGAGTTGCCGAAAACGCCCGCGCTTCGCGTAGGTCCCGTCTGCGCGCCGCAAATAACGCTCAGCCCGCGTCTGCCCGTTCCGTACCACCATCGCGTCGTCATCGGCCTCGATTTGGACGTTGTACGAATAGTCCCAGCCATGGCCCAACGCCGTGCTGGGACCGATCTTCGAGCGGTATTTCCTGACCCAGACGAAGTCGATCCCCCTCCCGGGGATCCGCAGGTCTTCGACGGCGAGATGGAATTCGCCGGAGAACAAATAGACCGGGTCCGACGCATCCCCGGGCCCTCCGTTCTCCGGTTCCTCGTCCCCATCCGATTCGCCACCGGAAACTTCGTCGCCGCCGGACGCCGTCGATCCATCGCTCTCGCCATGCCAGCCCGGCTGGAGAAGGCCGAAGCCGGGGTCCGAGCACACCAGCCGCCCGTCCGCACTCACCGTCATCGGACCGACGATCTCCCAGTCTCCGAGGTCATGATTGAAGCTCCAGAGCGCGCTCGGCGTGCCGGGCGCCTTCACCACGCCGGTGATCGGGTCGGGGAGATTCGGGAAGCAGACCGGTACCGGCGCATCGAAATTCCCGGCCCCATCGGTCTGCACGGTGATGACCAACGGAAACTCGAGCCCACGCGGAAGTGGACTCGGCAGCCGGTCCGGCTCGACCGGCGCGATGCCCACCATGCCGCCACGCCGGCCGTCGTCCGAAACCAGCGCATTCGCGGGCACCTCAATCGTCACGCCATCCAGTTCGGGATACCGGGCGAGCACGGACGCCGGGAACGTCACGAGGGTCGGCGCGACCGCACTCACCGGGCGCAGGCTCCCCGCGGCGATCAACGGGAGATACACGTTGCCGACCGCTGTCTCCTCGCCCGGAACCGCAATCCAACGCTTGCCAACCACGGGGTAATACGCGCCCTCCGGGTAGTTGTGCTCCGGTGTTCGAAGCGCGGTCCGGCCGTCGATGTGCACAAAAAAATCTCCCGGCGGCACCGGCGACAGGCGGAAGTTCCCGAAGGCGTCCGTCACGGTCCGAAGCGTTTCCTCACGTCCATCCACCGTGATGGTCACCCCTGCCAACGGCACACTCAGAGCGACGCCTTCCCCCTCGAGCTCGCTGGCAAACACCCTCCCCGTCACGGCTGTCCCCTCGAGCACGGTCAACCCCAGCGTGCCGTAATCCAGCTGCAGGGTGCCGCCCGCCAAGCCATCCCCGTCGACGTCCACCTCACGCCCCTGCACATCCCGCAGTCCCGCGCCTTCCAGCGTGACTCGAATCCGCGCCCCGCCGGGGATCGGCTCAAGATAGAACAGGGTCGCGGACCGGCGATCGGCGGAAAGTTGGACCCGGCCGAGCAACCGGCGACCGCCGAACGCCGCGTTGAACTGGGTCGGAGTCAGCACGACGTCCGGCGCGAGGGCGCGGCTGAACCGGACGATGGTTTCCCGGGTCACCGCCACCCGTTCTTCACCCTGTGCCGGCGAGGTCCCCACCACCCGAGTCACGGACGCCGCGGCGTCCGAAAGTCGGAAGAATCGCGGTGCGTTGCCCGGACTGATGCGCACCACGAATCGCGTCCCCTCGAGAACGGGCGCTGCTCCCCACGTCGTCCAACGCGCCGTACTCCCCAGCACCGGCGATTCCTCCAGCCCGAACCCGGTCGCGTCCGCCGACCACGAGACGACGACCTCACCACCCGGCGCGCGTTCCACCAGAACCCGGGCCTGCCCCTGGGCGGGGATCGAAAGGAAGCCGCCCAGCACCGAGGAAAGCAGCACAAGTCCGATACCGAGGAGCGCAACGTCCCGCAGCCAAACCGGGAGGTGCGCCCGGGGGGCGGATGGATTTTCGGACGTGCCCATGGGGAAGGGCGGAGTCCGCGGCCCGTAAGGTCACGGCAACGCGCGGGCTGGGAGAACAGCGATCCTCATACTTTGAATCAGGACGCCAGACAACTCTCGATTTCAGTGCAGGGAGGCAAGCGGAGAGCCGCCCACCGAAACTCGACCGTGGACTGCGATGGCTCGACACGGCTTTCCCGCCCGGCCCATCCCGAGTGCCAAAGCGGCGACGGGTTGACGCATTCCAAACCAGCGCGAGCTGACGCTCGCGGCTAAGGGAAGCGCCCTCGCCGGACGGAGCCGGCGAGCCACCTCAGTAGCGAATGAATGAAAATGGGGAAGTGCACCCCAGCCATTCCCGCTTCTCACCCGCGAGCCGGGCGTGGACCATCCCGAGCCATGAACGTGTTTTCCGTTCGTGCGCTACGGATCGTGGTTCGGGCAATGGCCGTCGCCCTGGGGACGGCTTCCGCCGCCTTCGCCGCGCCGCCCGCCACGCCACGGCACGCGGTGACCAACGAGTTCTTCGGCCGGAAGGTGATCGATGCCTACCAATGGCTGGAGGACGCCCATGATCCCGCAGTGGTCGAATGGACGCGCCTGCAGAACGCAGAGACCCGGCGCGCGCTGGATCGCCTGCCCGCGCGTGCTCGGCTGGAGAAGAAACTGGCGGCGCTGCACGCGAAGTCCGGGGCATCCTACTACGGCCTCAAACCCGCGGGCACCCTGATCTTCGCGAAGAAGGCCCAGCCGCCGAAGGAACAGCCCCTGCTCGTGACGCTCGATCTCGCCGGGGACCCGGCCAGTGAACGCGTCCTGCTCGATCCCGCGATCCTCGACGCCAAAGGCGGCACGTCGATCGAGGGTTATTTCCCGTCACCCGACGGTTCGAAGGTGGCCGTGATCCTGGCGCAGGGCGGCAGCGAACAAGGCAGTCTGCAGGTCTTCGAAACCGCGTCGGTTCGCACAATCGACGAACGCATCCCCCGCGTCAGCTTTCCGACGGCCGGCTCCAGTGTGGCGTGGGATCACGATGGCGCGGGCTTTCACTACACGCGCTATCCGCAGCCGGGCGAGCGCGGCGACGAAGACCTGATGTTCTACGAGCAGGTCTACCACCATCGCCTCGGCACGGCCTGGGCCTCGGACGCGCACGTGTTGGGTCGCGACTTCCCGAGGATCGGCGAAGTGTTCCTCCAGAACCGCGCCGACGGCCGCTATCTGCGCGTGACAGTTCAATATGGTGACGGCGGTGATTTTGCGCACTGGCTGCGCGGTCCGGATGGCGAATGGAAGCGTCTCGCGTACTATCCAGACGGAATCAAGGCGGTGGTGTTCGGTCCGGACGACTGGCTCTACCTGTACTCGCGGAAGGGCGCGCCCAAGGGGCGCATTCTGCGCCTGCGCCTGCCCGATCTCGATGTGGCCAAGGCCCAGGTCGTGGTGCCGGAGAGTGACGTCGCGATCAATGGCTTCGACTGGCGCGGCCTGGAGATCGTGCCGGCCTTCGTGGTGACGGCGAACGCCCTGGTGGTCACCGACATCGTGGGCGGTCCGTCCCAGGTACGCGTGTTCGACCTCGACGGCAGTCGTGCGCGGACGGTTTCACTGCCGCCCGTCTCCGCCGTCGATTCGCTGGTCGCTTCGCCCGAGGGCGACGTCTGGCTGCGGCACACGACCTACGTGACGCCGCCGGCGTGGCTGCGATTGCGCACCTCGGACGCGCGCTGCGAACCCACCCGTCTCGCCGATGCGGCGGCGGTGAAGCTCGACGACGTGGAAGTGGTGCGAGAACTGGCGAAGTCGAAGGACGGCACGCAGATCCCGGTGAACCTCATTCATCGCAAGGGCCTCGAGCGCGACGGATCGCATCCCCTGCTGCTCACCGGGTACGGCGGGTACGGCGTGAACCTGGCGCCGGAGTTCCTGGGCATCGATGGCCGTGTCTGGTTCGACGCGGGCGGCGTGCTGGCGATTGCCAACCTGCGCGGCGGCGGCGAATTCGGTGAAGCGTGGCATCAGGCGGGCCGCCTCACGAAAAAGCAGAACGTGTTCGACGACTTCATCGCCTGCGCCACCCATCTCGTCGCGCGGAAGTACACCAGCCCGCGGCGCCTGGCCATCGAGGGGGGCAGCAACGGCGGTCTGCTGATGGGCGCGGTCTTGACCCAGCGGCCGGAACTTTTCCGCGCGGTGATCGCGCACGTCGGCATCCACGACATGCTGCGTGTGGAACGCGATGCCAACGGTGCGTTCAACGTGCCGGAGTTCGGCTCGGTGACGGACGCCGTGCAGTTCAACGCGCTCCATCTCTACTCGCCCTTTCACCAGGTTCAGGACGGAGCCGAGTATCCTGCGGTGTTCCTCCTGACCGGCGCCAACGACGGGCGCGTGAATCCCTACCATTCCCGCAAGATGGCTGCGCGACTGCAGGCGGCCACGACGTCCGGCGCACCGGTGCTGTTGCGCATCAGCGGCAGCAGCGGGCACGGGATGGGCACCGCCCTGAGCGAGTCGATTGCGCAGCGCGCCGATGTCCTCGCGTTTCTCTTCGATCGATTGGGCATGCGTGGCCGCTGACGGTCCCGCTCGAACAAGTGTGGCCGCGCCGGAGAACCAGGCCGGCGCGGCCAGGTGCCCAACAACACCCAACACGAACCACCAAACGATCGACACCGTCACCGACATCCCTGAATACCGCGGGCGTCGGATCAGAACCGCCAGATCACGTCCACGGTGAATCGATCCCCGAATAATCCTTCGGGGCTCGAAATCGGAAACTCGTACGCGAAGCCGACATCCAGGTCGTCCAGCAGACGCGAGCGAAACCCGACGCCCGCCACCGCCTGCGTGAATCCTTCCGCGTCGGACGAGCCAAAGTTGAACAGGTCGAAGCCTTCCACCTCGAGCGGCAGCGCGTTGCCCTCGCTCAGCACGGTGAAGGCATTCAACGAGGCGAACGGGATGAAGTACCGGCAGGTCGTGTAGTCGACCTGCGCGCTGTAGTGAAGCTGCGCGGTCTCGTCGGCAAAGTTGTTTGGGATGATGGCGCCGACATTGGCCACGAAACGCAGGTTGCCGAATCCCTTGCCGGCCGAGAGGAAAACGTTCCACGCGCCGTCGCCGTTGCCCTGGAAGACCCGCGTGTTGCCAGTAGGTAGCTCGATCGTCACGCCCGGCGTCAGGATGAACTTCGCCTCGCGGTCATCGACCAGCGCGTACTTCACGCCTGCCGCGACATCCGCAAACCCGCCCGTCTTGGGCAGCGCGGCGTCAGGGTCGAAATGGATGTAGCCATCCTTGGTCGCGATGATGGCCAACCGCTCGGTGACCGCCCAACGGAGCTGGAGCGCGTACAACTGTGCAGCGCCGCCGGCGGTGATGAAGTCGTCGTCGATGTTGTGGTAGGCGAAGATCGGACGGACTTCGCTGTTGATCTGGGGATCCTCGAAAAAGACCGGGTTGGTCACCGGCGAGATCGCGCCGGCGTTCCAGTCGGTCGTGGTCTGGCCCGCCGACGCCGTGGTGAGGAGCCCCATCGTTCCCGCCACCAGCGCCGCGGTTGTTTTCGTTCCCGCCCCGGTGGCCCTCCTGGATTGCCTTGCCTGCATGCGGAACACGTTTTGTCCGCAACCCGCGCGAGCTACTACGCGGCGGTTGTCATTTGCTTTGCCGGGATTGTGCTCCCTCGCTCCTTCACCGCAGCCCTTCATCCCACCCGCGGCGCCACCGGGACGTGCCGCCCCACGTTTTCAGGCTTTTTCGACGTCATTGAAAAGGGGACCCGGGCACCTTGGCGGCGATGGCCCGCGCCTCTTCGTGAGTGGTGACCGGCGCGGCGAGCTTCATCAGCGAGAGCTTAATGGGGAACTCGTACGACTTGCGTGTGCGCAGTCGGGCTTCGGGGCTCAGCGGCTGCAGCTCGGTCCGGCGTCCATCCCAGGCAATGGTCACACTGTTGCCGCCTTCCGAGT
>CAZYJB010000043.1:0-5658 GCA_964647675.1 uncultured Verrucomicrobiota bacterium
ACCGCTCGACCTTGCACATGCGCATGCGATCACCCGAGGTGCTGGCCGGACGCAGGATGCGCCCGTACACGTCGTGCGCCAATGCCCCGGTCATCGACACGAGCAACCCCGAGAACGTCGACATGAATGCGGCGAACGCGCCCGCACACGTCACGCCGCTGAGCACCGACCCCAGCACGCCATAGCGCTCGTTCAGGATGCGCGGCAGTTCGAGCACGATCTTGTCCGTGCCCTTCGCCCCCACGCCCGCGTACAGCTCGGGCATGAGGTTCCGGCCGATCACTCCGAACACCGGAGGGAACACGTAAAACACGCCGATGAGGATCATCACCCACATGGTGGTGCGCTTGGCCGCCACGCCATCCGGGTTGGTGTAGAAACGCACCAGGATGTGCGGCAGCCCCGCCGTCCCGCACACCAGCGCCATGATGAGCGAATAGGTGTACAGCAACGCGTAGGGTTTGGACTCGGCCGCGTCGAGACCCGCCGACTTCGGGGCCTTGGTGGTCAGCGGACCGAACGGGCTCACCCAGGTCGTGTCGGCGGGCGCCTTGTCCGGCAGCGGCTTCCGTTCCGCAACGCCTGTTCCCGGTGCGACCCCACCCGCGGCCGCGGCCACGACCGCCGGGCGTCCATCCACCGCACCCAGGGCGCGTCCGTAGTGCCCGTAGACCGCCATCAGCACGAATACCGGCACCGCGATGGCGAACATCTTCACCCAATACTGGAAGGCCTGCACCAGCGTGATGCCCTTCATGCCGCCCAGCGCGACGTTGAAGGTGATCACCGCGCCGACCAGCACCACGCCCACCCAGTACGGCAGACCCGGGAAGATGTAGGCGAGGGTCGTCCCCGCGCCCTTCATCTGCGGCATGGTGTAGAAGAATCCGATGAACAACACGAAAACCACCGCGATCTTGCGGAACAACGGCGAGTCGTAGCGGCCTTCCGCGAAGTCCGGAATCGTGTACGCCCCGAAACGCCGCAGCGGTCCCGCAATGAAGAGCAGCAGGAACAGGTATCCGCACGCGTAACAGACCGGATACCACAGCGCGTCGTAACCGCTCGACATCACCATGCCCGCGATGCCCATGAAGCTCGCCGCACTCAGGTACTCGCCCGAGATAGCCGAGGCATTCCACCCCACCGACACCCCGCGTCCGGCGACGAAAAAGTCGGAGGCGGTGCGCGATTTGCCCGCGGCCCAGAAACCCATCCAGAGCGTCACCCCCACCGTCACCAGGCTGAACCCGAGAATCCAGAGATCGATTTTCATGCGTCCGCTTCGTGATTACTCCCGTGGCGGTTGGCCGGTCAGGCGCTCCGCCCCCTTCCGCGCATCGGAATGCCGTCGCGCCCGCTTCGGCGCCGCTCCCGTACGCCCTACCTGCACCACCCGCCGTGCGGCGTCGGATGCTTCCAGCGTGATCAATGCGCCGCTCTCCCATTCGCCCTGTTCGAGGATGCGCCGCAACCGGACCTCAGCGTCGTCGTGCGTGGAGCCGGCCCGCAGCAACACCGGCAACCGGCCCTGCAGCAAAAGCGGCACGCGCAGCGGTGTGGGCAGCACCCTGCCCTCGTACGAAACCCGAACCTCCACGTCGCGTTCGAAGGGCACGCCCGCCCCGTCGAGGGCCACCGCAACGGCATCCGCCTGGATCTCCACGGGGAGACCCGCTCCCAGGCTCGACACCACTCTGGCCACTGCGTCGCGCAACACCTCGATCACGCCGGGATCCTCGGAAGAGGTCTGTGCCATCGGCTCCTCCAGGATCAATGCGAGGCGCGACCTGAATGACGGCGCGCTTCGTCGACCTCCTCGCGCTCGAGGGCGATGGACCGTCGGATGAAGTACCAGGCGATCCACCAGACCGCCGGGAACACGCCAATCCCCAGCAGGAACCAGGACCACGTGAACCCGCCCAACACGCGCGCCGCCATGGCTTCCGGGAAGTGGTAGTTCAGCAGGGGCAACCCGACCAGGATCACCAGGAACAGGGCGGCGCAGAAAACCGACAGCCGCAACTGCCGGCGCATCAGCAAATGCAGGAACGCCTCCGAATGCACGAGGTCGTCCTGGGAAGGATCCGGGGTCTGCACCCGGGGCGTCTAGCAGAGCGCCCTCCGTCCGGCAACCCTGAGCCCGAAGGCATCTCGACGGCATCCGGTGGAGCGCGAGCGCCGACTCGCGCTTCGGAGTCCGGACAGGACACCGACTCGTCCCCTTCCCGACGTCGCCAAGCGGGCCAGCGCAGGCTGCACGCCTGCGGCTACGGAGAACGTCCTCACCGGTCGGAGCCGGCGAGCCACCAACTCCCAGGTCCGTTCCGTCGCTAGGGTCCCGGCTCCCCCGCTTCCTTGTCGCGCTCCGCCGCCACCATCATCAAAGCCTTGCGCGCTTCCTCATGCCGCGGATCCAGCCGCATCACCTCCATCAGGCTCTTCCCGGCTTCATCCCATCTCCGTTGGCGCGCATGGGAGATCCCGAGATTGAACTGCGCGCGCACGTGATCCGGCTTCAGACGCACGACCTCCTCGAACTGCGCCTGCGCTTCAGCGAGCCGGTCCGCGAGCGCATACTCCACCCCGAGCAAGTACCGCGCCTCCCAGAGGCGGGAGTCGAGCTTCACCGCCTCCTCCAGACTGCGCACCGCTTCGTCGCGCTGCCGGTCGGCGGCCAGGGCGTCTGCGAGACGGTAGTGCGCGCGCGCGTGATCCGGCTGCAGCCGCAATGCCGTGCGGCACGCGGCAACGGCTTCCACCGGTCGTCCACGGGCCAGCGCGAGATCGGCCACCTCGAGGTGCGCCTCCACCCAGTCCGGCTGCAACGCCGCCGCCTTCTCGATCCAGGGCCGCGCGTCGTCGGTCCGGCCCAGGCGCCGCAGCAATCCGCCCGCCTGCAGCCAGGCATAGGGATGATGCGGCAGCAGGCGCGTCGTGCGCTGCCATTCCGATACGGCCTTCGCCAGGTCGCCGGTCGCCTCGCAGAACTCGGCATGCACTCGGGCCAGATGATGATCCTCGGGCGCCGCGGCCACCGATTGCTCCAAAATCCCGCGCACGAAGGTGGCGGTCTCCGGAGTCTGCGCGCGCCGCTGCCGCGACACCTCCGCCGCCAAAGCCTCGATGTGCTCGATGTGATTCAGGCGGTTGGTGAACGGCGCGTCGACGCACCGGCGCATCATCATTTCACCGGACGCCGCACGCGCCCAGGGCGTCAGGCCCAGCCTGGTGGCGCAGGTCTCGGGCGCCGCCCATTCCGCGCCACCCTTGGCACGCACCGCCTCCGGAAGTCGCGCGGCGACCGCCTCGCCAAACGCCATTGCGAGGGCGTGGTTGCCCTCCGGGGTGAAGTGCACGTGCTCATAAAACGACTCGCCGCCCGGCACGCCCGCAGCCGCCAGGCGCCCGAGTGCCGCGGTTGCGTCGATCCACGATGCCCCCGAACGCACGGCCACGTTGGTCACCACGGCGTTCAGCCGCGCTTCGGCACGCAGCGGCAGGGCGTCGAGGTCGAGCGCGCGCTGGTAGGCCGCCTGAACCGACCCGGGTGCCGCACCGTCGAGCGCGAGGCGCCCCGCCAGGAAATGGACTCCCGCGTGGCCGGGTGACGCCTCGAGGGCGCGGCGCACGACATTGGCGTTCGCCGCCAGCCCGGCGGCCATCGCCTCCCGCACGGCCGCCTGCGCCTCCGTGGCCGCCGGCATCGCGGAGGCGAAGGGCGCGCAATCACGCAGGTTCACCGCCACCGTGCTGAAGATCACGGGCACGCCGGCGCGCCGGGCGAGTTCCGCGAGGTCAGTGAGATTCCGCTCGAACGACTCATAGACACGCTGCCGCTGTGGCGACTGCGCGTCCAGATGCTCTCCGGCGAGGACACGGACACCCGCCCAGCGGCTGCCGCCCGCGGGTTGGCCGCGCAGCCGTGCGACCAGAGATTCGATGGCCTGGCCGAGCCGCGTGCCGCGGACGGCCAGGACGGTGCGTACCCAGCGCCACGACGGCGTGCGGCGTCCCAGGGTCTCGCCCGCCCCGAACGGGCCGAGCAACTCGTTGTTGCCCGCGTAGACGATCCAGCAATCCGCCCCCAGACGCGTCGATTCGCGAGCCATTCCCACCAGGGCGTGTGAATTGATGGCCGTCATGGCGACCGGGACCACCTCGAAGGCCGTCCCGGGATAGCGCTCCCGCAGCAGCACCTCCAAATACCGTGCCACCCCGAAGGCCGGCTTCGGATCACCCATCGCCGCCGATTCGCCGAACAGCAGAATCCGATAGAGACCGGCCGGCTTGGGAACGCGCACCACGGTCGGTGGCGGCACCCGCAGCAGCCCCGCCGGGAAATGCAGCCGCCCGAAGTCCGGGTTCTCCACCCAGCAGCCGGCGAGTTCCTTCGAGGGCACGAAATAGGTCGTCGCGTGTCCGTATCCCGCCAGCCGCAGCACCCCTTCCGCGCCCCCGAGGAACAAAATGGGCGCCAGCACCAGGGTCAGCAACCGGGCGCCGAGCGATGCACGGCGGCGGCGCGCGGGCGGGATCGGCGATGTTGGAGGGACCGGCGTATCGGTGGACGACATAGAACAACGCAACGGGCTGAGCGACCGCGTCAGGGTAACAAGGCGGACCACCGCCTGGCCACCTCGCGCTGGGAGCCCGTCCCGCGCGCGTCCTGAATCTCTCACAACCGCGGGTTGGCATTCGCGTCGGGATTGTGCAGATTCGAGCCGTCATTGCTTATGAAACGCGCGCTTCCGTGGCTGATTGCCGTGCTGGTCGTCCTCGCCTTCGCGGGCAAACTCTATCCGCGCCCGGAGAAGAGCTTCCACGTGCGCGAGTTCGGCAGCCTCCCGGTCCTGCTCAGCGGCCGCGTCCAGCCGCTGGATTCGGTGGCGCGCAATGCGCTGCTCCAGCTCCGGACCAAGCAGACGGTGCGCCAGATCGACCGGCAGACCGGTGAGGTCACGCGCACACTCTCGGCGACCGAATGGCTGCAGGAGACGTTGTTTCAACCGGAACTGGCCGACACCCGGCTCATCTTCCGCGTCGATCACCCGGAGGTCGTGGCCATGCTCAAGGTGGAGCGGGAAGGCGCCTACGAGGTGAATCTCGCGAAGAAGCACGAGAGCCAGTACTACTCGTTCGCTGATATCCGTCCCGCGATGCCGGACATCGAGCGCCAGGCCGAACTCATCAACAAGTCCGGGCGCAAACCGGAACAACAGACGCCGTTCGAGAAGGCGTTGATGGGACTCTACAACCGGCTGGTCCTCTACCAGCGCCTCAAGAACAGCTTCAAGCCGGAGTCGGTCACCGAGATGGGAGCCTTCGTCACCTCGCTCGAGAAGGCCATGGGACCAGGGCGCACCGCCGCCGAGGCGCAACGCGCGGGCCAACCCTTCGACCAGGCCGCGCTCGACGCGCTCATCGCACCGCTGACCCTGATCGAGCGCGTGTCGCGCGTCGCCTACCCGCTCATGATCCCGATCCCCAGCCCCGATCACCAGCGCGAGGACTGGGCCAACTCCGGCGCCGCCTTGATGGACTCCATCCGGGGCGGGCAGGTGCCGGAACCGGTGCGGTTCTACGCCTCGATGAACGATGCCTTCCGCCAAGGCGATGCGGCCGCCTTCAACCAGGCCGTCGCCGGATACAACCGCT
>CAZYJB010000043.1:5668-11610 GCA_964647675.1 uncultured Verrucomicrobiota bacterium
CTCGCCGATCACCAGTACGGCCCGGAGCTGGCGAAGGGTCGCAGCGAGCACTTCTTCAACCACGTCCAGTTCTTCTATCACGCGATGGTGCTCTACGTGATGGCGCTGCTCTGCGCGTTCATCTCGTGGTTCAAGCGGCATGAGTTCCTCCGCCGCACGGGCGTCACCCTCTCCCTTGTGGCCATCCTCATCCACACCACCGGTCTGATCTACCGCATGGTGCTGGAGGGTCGTCCGCCGGTGACCAACCTCTACTCGTCCGCCATCTTCATCGGCTGGGGCACGGTGCTGCTCGGCCTCGCCCTCGAACGATTCTACAAGGACGGCATCGGCATCGTGGTCGGCGCCGTCACCGGATTCACCACGCTGGTGGTGGCCCACAACCTCGCCATGAGCGGCGATACCATGGCGCTGCTCCAGGCGGTGCTGGACACCAACTTCTGGCTCGCGACCCACGTGGTCGTGATCACGCTCGGCTACTCCGCGAGCTTTGTGGCCGGATTCCTCGCCATCCTTTACATCCTGCGCGGCGTCCTCTCCTCATCCCTCACGCGCTCCGCCGCCACCTCGCTCGCCCGCATGACCTACGGCGTGATCTGCTTCGCCATGCTGTTCAGCTTCGTGGGCACGGTGCTGGGCGGCATCTGGGCCGATCAGTCCTGGGGCCGGTTCTGGGGCTGGGACCCGAAGGAAAACGGTGCGCTGCTGATCGTCATCTGGAACGCCGTCTTCCTGCACGCACGCTGGGGCAAGCTCCTGTCCGAAAAGGCGCTCATGGCCGTCGCGGTCTTCGGCAACATCGTCACAGCGTTCTCCTGGTTCGGCGTCAACATGCTCGGCATCGGGCTGCACAGCTACGGCTTCATGGACGCCGCCTTCAAATGGCTGATGCTCTTCGACGTTTCCCAGGTGGTGATCATCGCCCTCGCGCTGCTGCCCCTGCGCTACTGGCGAAGCTCGCGGTCGATGGGCGCGGTCGATGGACCGACGCCCACCCGCCCGGCCAAGGCGCCGAGCGCGCCCCTCGTGCCGAAGCCGAAGACCGCCTGAGAGACCGTTGGAGCCTGTCTGGAAACTCCGACAGGCTCTTACTGCTTCAGCCGGAAGTAACGCACCCCCGATTCCGGCAACGGCAGGGTCAGGGTCAGGCGACCGCCGGCGCTGACGGCCTGCCCGTTCACCGGCGCCCACGCCGCGGCGCTTCCCAGCGCGGGACTCGCCTCCAGGACCGCGGTCGCGGCCGAGGCCGGCCAGCTCACGAGCAACGACCCGGCGCTGCGCTCGACCGCCAGCGCCACCGCCGCGGGCCCGCCAATCACGAACGGCTTCGTACTGACCGCCAATCCATCCAGGGTCGTCACCGACACGAAGCCGGTCGCCGCCGCCGGCGGGACCGTGGCCTCCACCTGAGTCGCGGAGAGCACGGTGTACGCCGCCGACTCGCCGCCGAACTCCACGCGCGAGGTGGTCCGGAGTCCGGTGCCGGTAAGCGTCACCTTGGTGCCCGCCGTGCCATTGGTCGGCGAGAGCGACGTGAGCGTCGGCTGCACGCCCTCGACGAAGAAGTTCGCCGTGGTCTGTACGTCGCCCGCGGCGGTCCGCAGAAAGAGGGGGCCGCTGAACGCATTCAACGGCACGATCACGCGCACGTGCGTCGAGTTCACAACCGTCGCCGTCACCCCCACATCCCCCAGCCGGGCCTGCGTGATGTTCGTCAGCCCCGCACCCGTCAGCGTGATCACCGTCCCGATGGGACCCGAGGCGGGCTGGAAGCCGTCAATGATTGGTTTGACGATGAAACTGGCGCCGCTGGAGTTGGTGCCGCCGACGTTCTCGACGGTGATGCGCCCCGTGGTGGCCAGCGCGGGCACGGTGGCCTGCAATCGTGTGCCGGAGACCTCGGTGAACGTGGCTGGAACACCATTGAACAGCACGCGCGCCGAGCCGGCGAGGTTCACACCTTCGAGGGTGATCACGTCACCGCGTTCGCCGTTCGGTGGCGTGAACGAATTGATGCGCGCCGGCAGGCGGAACGGGGACTCCGTGACATTGGTGCCGTTGGCCGTCTTGACCGTGATGAGACCCGTGGTGGCGCCGTTGGGAACCGTCACCGAGATGCGTTGCGCGGTGGAGGATCCGACGGTGGCCTTGACGCCGTTGAAGCTCACCTCGGTCAGGCCATGAAACCCGGCGCCCTGGATTTCGACCGCCGTTCCCACCGCGCCGCCCTGGGGTGTGAAGGTCAACACGCGCGGCAGCACCACAAAATTACTCGAGGTGGTGATCACGCCGGCCGGGGTCGTTACCTGGACACGCCCGTCGATGGCGTTGGTCGGGATGATTGCGAACAGATTTGTCACCGTGTGTTTCCGGAACGCCGCCGACACGCCGCCAAACTCCACGCGCTGCGCATCAAGCAGGTTCCGACCGCGCACCTCGATCTCGTCCCCCGCGCGGCCGCTCACCGGGGCGAAGCCCGAGATTGCCGCCGCCACCTGAAACGATGCCAGGGTGGTGACCGACCCCGCCTCGTTCGCCACGGTGATCGGGCCGGACACCGCGTTGGTCGGCACCACGGCAAGCAACTGGTTGATGCCGGAGATCTGGAACCTTGCCGACTGCCCCTGGAACCACACCTGCGTCACCGAACCGCGTCCGGTCCCGGAACTGGTGGCGAAGTTCACGCCGGAGATGCGGACGAGCGCCCCCACGTCGCCGGTCACCGGGTCGAACTCGGTGACGCGCGGCGCGGCGATGAAAATCTGGATGCTGCTCGCCGCCCCGGAAGCCGTGGTGAACACCGAGATCGGACCCGAAAAGGCGTTGGCAGGGACCCGCACGCGCACGGCGTTGGCACTGCGCGCCAGGATTTCGCCCGGTGCCTCCGTGGCACCGAAGTAAACGAATGAGGCGGTGGCCAGACCCGTGCCGGTCACCGTCACCTCGGTGCCGGCTCCGCCCTTATCCGGCGCGAACCCGGAGATGGATGCGGCCCAGGCGCTGAATCCTGAAAACCCCAGCAAACCCGCGATTACCAAGGCCCGGAACGATGTCGTTCTTACAAACATAAGCCGCGGACACTGCCACCGGAACGGGTCGAACGCCAGTCCCCGATCGGGGGTTTTTGCACTGCCTCACCGGGTCAGTGCCTCGAGCAGCGGCGCACGCCACGCGCCCGCCTGGCGGTCGAAGGCGCCGAAGCCGGAGACGAACTCCCAGTAGGCCCACGACATGCCGCGCGATTCCGCGGCCTCTCGAACGGCGCGCGTCCACCGGGCGCGCGACGTCATCTCCGCCTTCTCGTACGAACCGAACTCGCCCACATACAGGGGTCGACCCTCGGCCTTGGCCCACGTGACGGCGGCATCAAAGTCCCTGGCGATTGCTTCGCGCTCGGACGCCGTGCCCTCCCAGGCCCGGCCCAGCGGAGGTGGATTCGGCCCCACCCACTCCGCCCCCTGATGCGTGAACGGAAACGGATTGTAGTAATGGAAGGTCACGATGATCCGCCGATCGGTGGTCGGAAGCCGCAGCGTCGGAAGCTTGGATACATTGTTCCAACTCGCCGGCCCCAGCACGACCACGCGCGCGGGATTCGATTCGCGAATCACGGCGAGAACGTCGGGGATCAGCGCGTTCCAGAGGCCTTCGTCCAGCTTGTCGTGCGGCTCGTTGAACGGCTCGAACAGCACGGTCTCGGGCCGGTTGGCGTATCGGCGCGCGATTTGACGCCAAAGCGCCAGGTATCGCTCGCGATGCGCCGCCGGATCGGCCGCGAGCTCGTTGTAATGATGCACGTTCAGCACCACCGCGAGGCCGTTCCTGGCCGCCTCGTCCATGGCCCAGTCCACCCGCTGGAAGAACGCCTCCTCGATGGCGTACGGCACTGCGGCCTGTGCGTGCGCCGACCAGCGGACCGGCAGTCTCACGGACTGAAACCCCGCCTCCTTGACGCGTCGGAAGTACTCCGACTCCAGTCGTACGCCCCAGTCGCCCTCGCGCGGCGCCTCCAGCGCATTGCCGAGATTCACACCCCGGCCCAACCGGCGGTTCAGGTCCGCAGCCTCCGCGGCCTGCGCAGACGGAGCGCAGGCCGCCCCGAACAGGAGCCCCACCAGCAGCAGCCCGCTCCCCGCGACTTTGGCAAGACGCATGACCTCTTGTCCCGCAGCGCCGCCGGCCGCGCAAGCCCGGCGGAGCGGCCCGGACTCGTTGGTTCAGTACCAGGCAAGTCCAGGCTCGACGTCAGCCCGCGACCAGCTCGCGGCAAACTCGCGGTCCACCCGCCCCGCCGCTTCCTCGCGCCCCTGCCGCCGCAACGCCTCGCGCAGTCCGTGCAACGACCAGCCATTGCGCGGGTTCCGATCCAGTTCGGCGCGGAACACACCCTCCGCGTCGATGGGACGGTCGGCGGCCAGCAGGGCGGCACCAAGGGTCTGGCGCGTGGGCGCATGCCAGAAGGGAGGTTCCATGTAGGGCAGCTCGTCCTCGCGCTCCACGGCCCGGCGCAGGAAGTCCAGGCCGCGCTCGGTTTCCCCGCGCGCCAGCGACACACGACCCGCCAGCAGCGAATCCACCACCGCGAGAATGCGCGTCACGGGCAACCCCGGGCCCTCCATCTTCTTCACCGCCTCCGAGCCCGCCCGCTCGCGGAAAAGAGTCCAGTGCCGCTCCGCGGCCGCCGCGTTCCCTTGCGCCGCGGCCGCCTGCCCCCGGGCGGAATGCCACATCGCCTGATCGAACGGAAACTCGGCACCCGGCTCCGGCAACGCCTCGAGATCCGACCAGCGTCCGAACCGCGCCAGGCTGAGCGCCACGAGGTGGCGGAACCGCGGCGCCTCGAGCCACGGCGAAGGCCCGCAGCGCACATCCCGTTCCTTGGCCTCCATGCGACGCGCCATCTCGACCGTGGCCGCCGCGCGACCCGCCATCTGGTTGGCAAACCAGATGAAGTGCAGGTTGTGCGGGTAATAGACAGCGGGATAGAAGCCCTGCGCCCGACAAAGCGCGAGGTACCGTTCGTCCAGCTTCGCCGCCACCTCGTTGACGTCGATGGCGTCGTGGTACCGACCCGTACGGGTGTAGATGTGGGACGGCATGTGCACGAGATGCGCCGTGCCCACATTCAGCTGACGCAGACGATCCGCGCTCGGCAAGGCATCCTCGGGCGTTGGACCCGCCTCCACGGCGTGGATGAAGAAATGATGCGCGCCCGGATGGTCCGGATCGCGGCGCAGAACCGACCGCAGCGCAGCGACGATCTCGAGCGTCTCGGGCTTCGGACGCCGATCCGCCTGCCAGTAGTCCCAAGGCATGGTGTCCATCACCGCCTCAGCGAAGAGCACCGCGGCATCGAGGTCGTCCGCGTTCCGGCGCATCACTTCGCGCATGGCGTCGGCATAGGCGCGGTCGAGCGGCGCGCGATCGGCCACCACCTCGTTGGTATAGCGCCGCGCGAGTGCCTCGATGTACTCCCGTTCCCGCGGACCCGCTTTGGGCGCGAGGCGCCGGGCCTCGCCGAGTGCCTTCCATGCGAGCGGCACCACTGACGCGTCCATGGGCTGGTTGATATTGGGACCGTAGGCGTAGGCGATGCCCCAATGCGCCATCGCGCAATCCGGATCCAGTGCCGCCACGGCTTCGAACGAACGGATCGCCTCGGCATGGTTGAACCCGTACAGGAGCACCATCCCCTGATTGAAAAAGGCCTGCGCCTGGGGATTCCGCGTGCTGACAGCGTGGTGATAGGAACCCAGCGGCTCCAACCACGGCGCGGGCGGCCGGGGCTGGGCTTCCGCCGAGTGCGCAGGAATCGCGGAACGCAGGGCGATCGTGACGACCAACGCCAGAAGAGCGGCGCGTGACAGGAACCGGGGCAGGGACGGACCTTCCATAGGGCACCCAGTTTACCCGTGGGCCGCGCCGACGCCATTCCCCAAAAG
>CAZYJB010000044.1:0-11600 GCA_964647675.1 uncultured Verrucomicrobiota bacterium
TTCTGGGAGGCATGGCGCTGGTCCGGCACTCGAGACTGTCGGTGGTGCCCGTGACCGTCGAGCAAGCGGACCGTCTGTGGACGCTCACCGGGCTTCCCCCACGTCGCTCCCGGTGACATCGAACGGGTGGGATGGGATCTGGGTCATGCCCCGGGCGTCGGCGCGCAGGCGCCCGGAGCGGCGCTGGTGATGTGAACACGCAGGCCGTCGCCCACCGCACGAGCGTAGCCGCCTGCGACATGGGCGCGAAAAGCCTCCACCTGGGTGGCCTCCACCAGGTTGATCGTGCTGCCGCCGAAGCCGCCACCCGTCATGCGTGAACCGACCTGCCCGGGCGCGGTCCCGGCGAACTGCACGAGCGCGTCGAGTTCGTGACAGCTCACCTCGTAGTCGTCCCGGAGGCTGTGGTGGGAAGCCGCCATCAGCCGGCCGAGTTCGGCGAGTTGTCCGCCTTCGAGCGCCGCGACGAATTCGAGCACGCGCGCGTTCTCCGAGACGACGTGGCGGCAGCGGCGCAGGACCACGGGATCGAGCGCCGCGCCGTGATTCTGGAGGTCCACCAGACTTACATCGCGGAGGGCGCGAAGGCCCGGCAGCGCGGCGCGCAACCGGGCCACACCTTCTTCGCATTGCGCGCGCCGCGTGTTGTATTCGCCTCCGGCCAGTTGGTGCTTCACCCCGGAATCGCAAATCACCAGGCGCAGGGAAGGCGGAATAGGCACCTGCCGGAACGCCAGCGACCGACAGTCGAGCAGCAGAGCGTGGCCCGCCTGCGCGTGCGCCGAGACAAACTGGTCCATGATCCCGCAGTGGGTCCCGGCGAAATGGTGTTCCGCGCGCTGCCCCGCCCGGGCCAGGCGGATGCCGTCCGGGACGTGACCCGCGAGGGTGAGGAGCGCGAGCCCCACGCTCGTGGCGAGGGCCGCCGAGGAACTGAGTCCCGCTCCTTCCGGAATGTCGCCGGCAAACCAGAGGTCTGCCCCGGTCAACCGCAGCCCGTCCCGTTCGAGTTCGCAGGCCATGCCGCGGACGTAATCGCTCCAGTGGCGCGCCGGCGGCGCGGGGGGAGAGTCGAGATCGAACGCCACGTGCTCGCCGCGATTGGCGGCCATCACGCGGAGGCGGCGGTCGTCGCGGCGCGCTGCCGCGGTCCAGGTCTCGAATTCGATGGCCGCGGGCAGCACGAACCCGTCGTTGTAGTCGGTGTGTTCGCCGATCAGGTTCACGCGTCCGGGCGCACGGGTGAGCACCGTGGCGGAACGCTGGAAGACGTCCCGGAACCCTTGGACTGCGCACTCCTGTTTCACCGCGCGAGGTTGGCGGAACGGGCGGGGAGTCCGGGAGGGAAAAGTGGGGGCGCACCGCGGCTGGGGTGCGGCATGGCGGACGCGCCTGCGCACGGTGTCGTGCGGGGCGACGCTATGGATTGGCCGCGACGCGTCGGTCCGGGCCGGGTGGCAATCCGAACGCTCCGGGTCGCTGGAGGGGATAGATGACGATGGCCTGCGCGGCGTGATCGGCGGCGGGATCACGCAGGCGGGCCTGGGTCACGGCCCGGTCGCGCGCGTTGTCGTCGGGGCGATAGCGCTCGTGGAACGCACGGTGCTCGGCCGCCGTGGCGTCGTTGCCGAGCTGGGCGTGGAGCAGACTGAGGTTGTAATGGGCGGTGACGTTCTCGCTGTCGATTTCCAGGGTCTGCATGAACCGGCGTACCGCTTCGGTGAGGAGCCGGTCGCGCTCAGCCTTGCGAGCGGGACCGCGCTCGAGCTTGGCGCGTTCGAAGAGGGTTTGTCCGAGTTCATTGAGCACCTCGTAGTCGCGGCTGAAGTCGAGGCCGCGCTGGTCGAGCTCGGGGTAACGATCCTCGAGGATCGAGGTGAATTCGGTGATGGCTTTGTCGAGGAAACCAATCTGCTTGTTCACCAGTCCGTTGAACCAGGCGAGCGTCCAGCGGGGGGCGGGCGGATTGAACCGGTTGGTGTCGGCGGCGCGCTGCAGGGCTTCCACCGCTTCCGTGAGCCGGCCTTCCTTGAGGAAGACACGCGCCTGATTGACCGCACCGTCGAAACGGCCGAGTCGCTCGACCTGGGCGAAGGCGTGCGACGCCTGGATGAGTTCGCCCTTCTCGCTGCCCTTGTCGCCCTTGTTGAGGAGCCCGATGCCGTAGTCGTTCCAGCGCTGCCAGGGCGGCACGGGGGAGGGCGGGTTGGTGCGAGCGCCGCCCGCGGCCAGGCTCTCGATGGGGAACACCACGCGGTCGGTGGCGATGACGCGGATGGGCAGGTCGTTGGTGAGGTGGAAGGGCGCGCCGTTGGTGTAGCCCTGCGCGAACACGTAGTTGTAATACACCGTGTCGAACTTGCGGTAGTTGAGCTTCACTTCGAATTCAAGGGGACCCGGGAGATCCTCGTCCGGGACCGTGAACGCGTAATGGACGACGAAGCCGGCGCCGGGCGGGATCTGGTTGTTATAGAGCGGCGTGAAGATGTCCTGGGGATTGCGGCGATCGATGCGATGGCCGTGCCGGTCGAGCATGTAGACGTTGATGAAGTGCGACCACGGGTCGGTCTCGCCATGGGGTCCCAGTCCGCCGCTGCGCGCGACGACGCGGCCGCCGCTGCGGCCCGTTACGTCGACCCAGACCTCGTTGGAATCGACGGTCCCCTGAGTGAAGAGGTGGGCCATGCGAAGGGTGCGGAGGACCACCTCGAGCAGGTAGGTCTTGCCGCGCTGCAGGGCGGGCACCTCCGGGCGCAGCGGTCCGATGAGCGTCCCGTCGATGGCGCCGCCTTCCTTCACGCCGAAGATGTCGACCCTCACCGAGTTCGTGCCGAACTGGTCGTGGCGAGCGACGATTTCCGGCTCCTGGCGGAGGAAGGGCAGCGCGTTGTTGGCGGAAGGAAACAGGTGGTCGTGGATGAACCGCGTGGAGGAGTTGGTGGGATTGAAAAAGTTTGCACCGAAGTCTTGCGAGGCGAGCAGCGGCATGTGGCAGCCGTTGCAATCCTTCTCGGTCTTGGGCGGATAGTAGAATGAGCGCGCGCCGTGTCCCGCCCCGGAGAGTACGAACGAGTCGTAGTGGTTCTGGCCGCGCAGCCAGTCCTTGTACTTGGTGAGTTCGCCCGGCAGATGGACCTTGTGGCAGGTGCTGCAGTATTCCTCCGACTTCATGAAGGGCCGCAGGAACATGCGTTTGTGGAACTCGGGCTTGGCCTTGACGAGCTGGTTGTTGACCCACTGGAGGACGCGATTGGTCGAGTAAGCGAACGGGTAGTGGATTGGCTCGTCGATGGTGTAATCGGCGTTGCCCTTGGTGCTGTCGACCGACGTGATCGCGTGGCACGCGGTGCAGGTAATGCCCGCCTGGGCGGTCGGGTGGTTGACCATGTCGAACGCCGGATCGTCGAAGGCACCGCTGAAAAACGGGACGGGGTCATGGCAGCCGGCGCACCAGCGCGAGGCGCGCACGGTGCCGTCCCGTTCGAGCGAGACCTGGCGCGTCTCCTTGACACTGAAGAGGTAGAACGGGTTGTTGAAGGAGCTGAAGCGATGCGAGCTGTGGAACCAGCCTTGGTAGGCATCCTCGTGGCACGACTTGCAGTAGTCGTCCATCATCAGCGTGCGCGCGGGGATGAAATTTCCCGAGGTGGTCTTGGCGAGGGATGGGGAGAAGTATTTGCGGCCTTCGATCGAGGCCACGCTGCTCTTCTGCGGGTGGAACGAATGCAGCAGCACCATGGCCAGCACCGCCGCCGCCGCGGCACCCGCCCAGAGGGCGCCGGACTTCCATCGGATGCGCGGTCCAGCCATGCGGTGCAGGACGTAGAGCCAGATGCAGAACAGCGGCGTGACGACATGCGCCCAGTACGCCACGGAGCGGAACCGCGGGTCCTTGAGACCGATGTTCTTGAACTCGAAGACGTCGATGCGCGTCAGCAGGATGCCCGAAACCAGGACCAGGATGCCCGCCGCGAACAGGGCGTAGCCGACGCGCACCGCGCGGCGGTTAGGGCGATCCTTGGCATTGCGCATGTGCACGACGCCGAACACCAGGTAGGGCGCGAGCAACAGGATGCCGAGCGCGAGGTGCACCCCGAACATCACCTGGTAGAAGTAGTTCTGGTACAGCGTCGGTCGGTTCAACCACTCGAGGAAGGTGATGGCGCCGAGGTAGGCCGAGTTGGCGCCCAGCAGGGCCACCAGCGCGAAGACCACGCCCAGGAGCACCTTCAAGCGGGGGCCGATGGCGCGCTGGTACCTGCGCCGGGTGGGGGCGGCGGGAACCGGAGGCTCGGGCGGGACGGGGCTCATGGCACGACAGGGGTGATGTCCGTGAAATCCGTGATGAGTTGCGGAGCTGGCTCGAAAAGGGCGATGCGCCAGTATGGGAGGGCGTGGGGTGATGACCGCTGGTTAGGGGTGAACTGCTGGCTCTTGGGGGTGAGATGCGTGGTTCAAGGGGCGAGAGGCGGGATTAGCTGGTCGTCGGTGTTGGCCGATTGCCGGAACGATGCCAAAAAGTGGCTCGCGTGGCGCGGGGATTCTGGTATCAGGGGCGGCGAGATGGTTCGCGACGCGGCAGACCGGAGCTCGCCCCGGCCCGTAATCCTGCGGGCGGGCGGGCGCCGACCGGCGGGGTACACGCTGGTTGAGGTGCTGGTGGTCATGGGAGTGATCGCCATGCTCGCTTCGCTGCTTCTTCCGGTGCTGGCCCAGACCCGCCAGCGGGGTCAGGCGGCCGTCTGCCTCGCCAATCATCGCCAACTCTCGCTGGCCCTCCACCTTTACGCGGCGGATGGCGAGGACCGGTTGCCAAACAACTACGGCGCGGGGGGCACCCGGGAGGCCATCGCGACAGGATTGTTCAACAACTGGGCCAACTCGCTGCTGAACTGGGAACTCGACGCCTCGAACACCAATGAGGCGTGGCTCAAGGCGGGGGGGCTCGGCCCCTATCTGGCGGGAGGCGTGAAGGTGATGCGCTGCCCGTCCGACCGCGTGGTGAGCGGTGTGCAAAAGGCGGCGGGATGGAAGTTCCGCGCGCGCAGCGTCTCGTTGAACGCCATGGTGGGCTATGCCGGGGAGTTCATGGACGGCTACTCGAACACCAACAATCCCGGCTATCGCCAGTATCTGCGGCTGGGAGACATCCGCGGGGGTGCGCAGATTTTCACCTTCATCGATGAGCACCCGGATTCGATCAACGACGGCTATTTCCTCAACCGGGTGGAGCTGAGCGAGTGGCTGGACTTGCCCGCGTCCTATCACGGAGGTGCGGCCACGCTGTCCTTCGCCGATGGGCATGGGGAACCTCGGCGCTGGCGCGCCTTCTCGACCCGGCCGCCACCGCGGCCCGATGCCGCGCAGCTACCGATCGAGTTGGCAGATCACGAGCGCTCCGATTACGACTGGTTGATGAGCCGGACCACCATGCCCACCAGCGTTCAACCGGCAGGCCGGAATTAAGGTCGGTGTCGGACTCACCTGGATCTGGCCGCGCGACGGGGGCCGGGAAGGTTTGGGCAGGAAGCGGCGCAGGGATTCCTCCGTGGTTGCCGCCGCCAAGACGAACACCCGGCGGTCGGCAGCCCACGCGGCGGTGGCGAGCCGGCTCAAGTGCCCGAGCTGCGGCTGCAGGGGCGCGTCGGCGAAGGTGGCTTCCGAGACGAACAGGTAGAGCATCCCCGTTTCCGGCGTGCGCAGGCAGACCATCGCAACCGGCTTTCCCTGCCACGACAGGACACCCCCGCCCACCGGCGTGGCCGCGGCCAGGGCAGGGGTGAGTTCGAAATCGGCCGGCGCGCTCTGCGAACCGAGGTGTCCCCGGATGACGGCGAGATCGGAGGTCTCGAGATCCATGCGATATTCACGGATCGCAGCGCGCACCATGCGATCCCGAAAGACGGCGAACCCCGGCGCTTCCGGGTCCGGACGCGAGAGGAGTCCGACCGCGATGAGCACGGCCACGAATGCCGCTGCGGCAGCCAGGGCCCACGCCGGGCGGCGGAGGATCGGGTGGAGCACCTTCGTGGGTCGCGACCCCTTCGCACGCCTCAGTTGTTCCGCGAGCTGGTCGGGAACGGGCAGCGAGCGAAGCCGGTCGCGGAGGCCCTGTTGAAAGGTGCGGTGGGCAGCGAACCAGTCCCCCAACGCGGGGTCATGCGCCGCCTCCTCGAGAGCGGCGTCGAATTCGGGATCCGGGGCCGGATCTGCGGTGGGGGGCGGGCGCCAGGTGATCAGCTTGCGGCGGGCGCGCTCTGGATTCATCGACGTGGGTGGGGGGTGGGGGTGGGCGTGAGCAGGCGCTGAAGCTGGGCGATGCCGCGCGAGATGCGCGATTTGACGGTTCCCGTGGGGATGCCGAGGATCTCGGCGATCTCCAGGTAGCTGTAGTCTTCGAGGTAGAAAAGGGCCACGGCGTCGCGAAAAGGATCGTCGACGGCGCGTAGGGCCTCGAGCACGGCGCTGGAATCGGCGAGCTCGGGGGCGGTGGCGGGGAGTTCGGGGAGTTCCGCCTCCGCTTCGGAGAGTTCGGTGTGCGGAAAGCGCAGGGCACGCCGACGGCGGCCGTTGGCCTCGCGGAAGAGGGTCGTGAAGAGCCACGACTTCACCTTCGAAGGATCCGCCAGCTGGTGGCCGCGCTCGGCCCAGCGGAAAAACGTCTCCTGCACGAGATCACAAGCCTCGTCCGGGTGGCGACACATGCTGAGGGCGAACCGGTAAAGCGCGCCGCTGTGCTCGGAGACCAGTGCCTCGAAGTCGACGTCGTCGCGCATTCCGGATGCCTGAGTGAGAGGGCCGGCCAGGGTGCCCGGTTCCCGGCTTTTTCGCCGCCTTGGGACAGCAGGCTGCCATGAGGGCGTCCGCCGCGCGAGCGCGGAAAGAATTCCGGGAACTCCCGAACCCGGTGGCGACTCGTATCGGGGGTTGGAGAACGCCAATGTCGGAGGAATCGACTCACGAAATATGAAGATGCTCAGGATGCAGCCGAGGGGAACGGGGCGCAGGGTGGCGGCCACGCTGGTCGCAATCTGGATCGCGGGTTCGGCGCCGGACGCGGTCGCACGCGAATTCCGGGTCGACCTCCTGCCCAACGGCTCCCGTTTCCGGTGTCAGAATTGTCACGTCAGTGTGAACGGCGGCGGAACGCGCAATGCCTTCGGAAACGCCGTTTTCGCCATCGTCGGCTCCAGCAGTCGTTCCTTCTGGAGTCCCACCCTCGCGGCGGCGGATGCCGACGGCGACGGTTTCAGCAATGGCAGTGAACTGGGGGATCCGGAGGGCGATGGCGCCACCACCCCGGGACACACGGTCACCAATCCAGGCAACGCCACCAGCAAGCCGGCGGTGAACCAGCGTCCCCAAGTGGCGATCACCGCCCCCGCCAACGGCGAGGCGTTGACGATGCCGGCCCTGCCTTCGATCGCCGCCACCGCCACCGACGCCGACGGCTCCGTGGCCCGCGTCGAGTTCCGGGTCGATGACGTGCCGGTCGGGGTGGTCACCGCCGCTCCGTTTTCCCTGATGACGGAACTGGCCGTGGGAACGCGCGTCCTCTCAGCCGTGGCCACGGACGACAAGGGGCTTTCCGCGACCTCGGCCGTGGTCACCGTCACGGTGGCCGCGCCAGCCGTTCCACAAATGGCCACCATCGCCATGGCGGGGACTGCGGCGACGTTGAACTGGACGGGGGGCGGTGGGCCCTTCGCGGTGCAGGGCAAGCCGGCAGTCGCCGACCCCTGGTGTGCGGTGTCGGGAATCATCACCGGCCGCACGGCGACGGTGCCCGCGGTGGATCTCTCGGCGATGTACCGGGTGGTCGATCTCGCTGGACAGGGAGCGATCCCGCTCAGCGCGGTGTTGTCGGGTGCCTTCGAGCGGCCAACGCCCGTAGCCGGCACGGGTGCCGGTTCAGCCACCTTCAAGCTGGCGGGGAACACGCTGACGTTCGACATCCGCTACCAGGGGCTGTCCGGGACGGCCACACTGGCTCATATCCATGGTGCAGCATCGATGGACGAGAGTACCGGAGTGATGATCAATCTCGCGCCGTTCCATACCGGCGCCTTCGGAGTGGGGGGCACGTTCGCAGGCTCTGTCGCGCTGACGCCCGAGCAGAAGGCGGCGGTCCTGGGCGGGCGCACCTACGTGAACATCCACACCGATCTCAACAAACCGGGTGAGATCCGCGGCCAGATTCTGCCGGTGTTGCACCAGGCGCTGCTGGCCGGTTCCCACGAACGCCCGAATCCCGTCGAGACCGCCGGACGCGGTCATGGGCTGTTCCTGCTTTCGGGAGACCAACTTACGCTTCATGTGACCTACGGCGGCCTTTCCGGGGTCGCCACCCTGGCTCACATCCACGGTCCGGCAGATGCCGCTGCCAGCGCGGGGGTCCTGGTCAACCTCGCCCCCTTGAACGGCGGTGCCTTCGGCAGTTCCGGATCGCTGGCCGGGACGGTGACGCTGACTCCCGAACAGTTGGTCTCCGTCGCCTCGGGACTGACCTACGTGAACATCCATACCGACTTGAACAAGCCAGGCGAGATCCGTGGCCAGATTCTGCCGAATGTGACCGCGACGCCGTTCACGGTCGCAATGTCGGGCGCGGCGGAGCGTCCGAACCCGGTGACGACCAGCGCGACGGGTGACGGCATTCTCGCGCTCGAAGGTGATGCCCTGGTATTCCACCTGCGCTACTCGGGACTTTCCGGGCCGGCGACGCTGGCGCATTTCCATGGGCCCGCGGGTGTCGAGGAGAGCGCCGGGGTCCTGATCAACCTCGCGCCCTTCAACGGCGGCGGCTTCGGTGTCTCGGGGACGTTGTCCGGAGTGGTGGCCGTCACCGCCGAGCAACGGGCGCATCTCCTGGGGGGTCTCGTCTACGCGAACATTCACACGTCAGCCAATCAGCCAGGCGAGATCCGAGGCCAGGCCGTGCGGGTCGCTTCGCCCTAGTCGGACGGACCCATTACGGGGAAGGCTCGTGACGCGCATCCCTCGGCAACCCCCGGACGGCAGGTCCGGGGGTTTTCCGTTCGTCAGCCCGGTGCGCGGCCGTTTCCGTACTCGTGGCGGCGGGCCGATTCTGGGAGGATTCCCGCCATGACGGACGCGCCGCTCGCGGGGACGACAGTGCTGGTGGTGGAGGATGATCCCCTCCTGCGCCGGCAGTTGGCGGCGTTCATCGAGCGGGCGGGAGCGGATGTCGTCGCCGCGGCGGACATTGCAGCGGCGCGGCGGGCTCTCGAGTCGATGAGTTTTGATCTCGCGCTCACCGATGTGAACCTCCCGGACGGTCTGGGTACGGACCTCCTGCGTGACGGCGTGTTCCCGGCGGGAACCGGCGTGGTGGTGATGACCGGCGAGGGCGACGTCAAACGCGCGGTGGATGCCATGCGTCTCGGAGCGGCGGATTATCTGACGAAACCGTTCGAGGTCGCCGAGCTTCCGCTGGTCTTTGCGCGGGTGCGCCGGGACCGCCAGGCGCGGCGCGTCGAGGAGCACCGCCGCGAGGACCAGGCACCGCGCGACGACGAGTTCGTCTTCGGGAGCGCCCTCGCCTCGATGCGCGCGCAACTGGATCGCATCCTCGCGGCGGACGTGCGTATGCAGACCCATCTGGCGCCGGTGCTCATCCACGGCGAGACAGGGACCGGCAAGACCACCATCGCGCGCTGGCTGCATGCCCACGGTCCCCGCGCCGACCGTGCGATGGTGGAGGTGAATTGCTCGGCTCTGCCGGAGACCCTTGCCGAAACCGAACTCTTCGGACACGAGCGCGGTGCATTCACGGATGCCCGCACGGCGCGCATGGGGTTGTTCGAGGCGGCCAACGGCGGAACGCTCTTTCTCGACGAACTCGCGTCCCTGTCACTGCCCTTGCAGGCCAAGGTGCTCACCGCCATCGAAGACCGCCATATCCGGCGCGTGGGCGGCAATCGGTCGATCGTCGTCGATGTCCGCGTCATTGCGGCGTCGAACCGCGACCTGCGCGCGGCGGTCAAGGCCGGCGAGTTCCGGGAGGACCTGCTGCATCGGCTCGACTTGTTCCGCCTGGGTATTCCGCCGCTGCGCGAGCGGCGGGCGGACATCGTGCCGTTGGCGCGCGCGCTGATGCTGCGCGCCTGCCGGCGGCACCGGTTGGCGCCGCGTGACCTGAGTGAAGGCGGGTGTCGGCGGCTCGAGGCGTATGCGTGGCCGGGGAATGTGCGGGAGCTGGCCCACGAGTTGGAGCGCGCCCTGGTCTTCGAGGACGGCCCGCTTACCTTCGCGCATCTCCACCTGTCGATTCCGGAGGAGGCCGGACCGGGGCAGTCGTCCGCCAGTGGCGCGGAACACGCGGAGGGAATGCCCCGCGAGTCGGGCGAGTGGCTGAACCCGGAGTACCAGTTCCCGGAGAGCGGCTTCTCGTTGGATGGCGCCGTGGACCGGTTGGTGCGCCGAGCGGTGGATCAGTCGAAGGGAAATGTTTCGGCCGCCGCCCGTCTGCTCGGGGTGACCCGGGATGTGGTGCGTTACCGGCTGGAGGGTCGGGCCAATCTGCGGGTTGGGGATAAATCCCCACGCCATCATGGGTAGTGGTGCGCAATTTGGGGATGCAGCCCCACGGGGTCGGGGCGGGTTGGTTGAGTGGGTGCTGTAAGTGCCTGATTTTCAAGGAAACGGGTTCGGAGGAGGACGTGGCACGCCTCGTGCCTTAGGGAGGAGGCGCTCGCGGGTGCGGGTGCCGGTGAGCGAGGCACGTTGTGAAAACTGAAACTGAACCGAGTATGCAAACGCTATCGAGGTTCGCGATTACGGCAGCCTTCACACTGACTTGCTTCACGGTTCCGGTGGCGATGGCCGGGGGGGTGGTCGAAGGCCTCGCAACCACTGGAAACAGCGGCGGAGCGGCTCCGGGTTTGGGCGCGGTCGGAGATCCAGTCAGGGCAGTTGTATCGGGGGGGACTCGTGCCACGGCGACGCCGCCTGCTGTGGAATTTCCTCCGACGCCATCGGACTCCGCCGCGCCGTCCGCCACTTCGGAGAAGGGGGTCGCGGAACGCGCCAACCGGGAGCCCGTCGGGTCGGGGAGCGCAGCGTGTGTCACCTGTAATGCTTCGTCGCTTGGCAAGTCCGGATGGGGACCGGGCACTGTCAGGGCCGAAGAAGTGAAAAGCCTGCAGGATGAGTTCAAGCAGGCGCAGCGTGACGCGGTGGAGCGCTATCGCGAGCAGGTGAAGTCGCTGCGGGATGTGCCCAGTGCTGAGCGCAGTCGGGTGCGGGAGTTGATCCAGCAGGAGTTCCAGCAGATTCGGGAGGAACTCATCGAGCGCCAGAAGGTGCTGCGCGAAGAGATCAAACGACGATTTGAAGAGTTCAAGCGAGAGCATCCTGAACACCAGGAGCTCATCGATGACGCCAAGGAGAGGCTCAAAGAAAAGGTTCGTGACCGCCGCGGTTACGAATTCGAGTGAGGTCCAATTTGCCTCGAAGAATGGGTGGTTCTTCGGGGTGCCTACGCCAGGCGGCCTTTAACAGGCCGCCTGGTTCTTTTTTGAGGATGGGGGCCGATCCGGGCTTGCCCCACTCACGCGGGGCGACGAAACAGTGGGGCT
>CAZYJB010000045.1:0-1802 GCA_964647675.1 uncultured Verrucomicrobiota bacterium
AGCCGCCGCCACACCGCGATGCCCAGCCCGTCGCGCACGTTGAACCGTTTGTATTCGCCCGGCTCGCCCACATAGATCGACGCATCGGTCAGGATGCCGTCGACGTCGCAGAGGAGCAGTCGGACGGCCGTCGCGCGCGCTTGGAGGTCGGGACTGGGCTCAGGCATGGCAGAGGTCGAACACGCGAGCCAAGGTTCGCAGGACCGCGGGCAACTCGGCGAGCGCGATCATGTTGGGACCGTCGCTCCAGGCCTGATCGGGATCGGGGTGGGTCTCCAGGAAGACACCCTCCGCACCGGCGGCCACCGCGGCGCGCGCGAGGACCGGTGCGAACTCGCGCTGGCCGGTCGAACGGTCGCCGCCGCCGCCCGGCTGTTGCACGGAATGCGTGGCGTCGAAGATCACCGGCCAGCCGGTGCGTTGCAGGATGGGAATGCTGCGCATGTCGGCCACGAGGTTGTGATAGCCGAAGGTCGTGCCGCGTTCCGTGAGCAGGATCTGCTTCGCGCCGAACGCCGCCGCCTTGGCGGCCACCGGACCCATGTCGTCGGGCGCGAGGAACTGACCCTTCTTGATGTTCACGATGCGTCCGGTCTCGGCCGCGGCGCGGATGAGATCGGTCTGACGGCAAAGGAATGCCGGGATCTGCAGGACATCGACCACCTTGCCGGCCTGAGTGGCCTCGTCGGCGTTGTGAACATCCGTGAGCACGGGAACACCGAGGGCCTCGCGGATGCGGGCCAGGGCGGCAAGGCCTTCCTCGAGACCCGGGCCGCGACGGGACTGGTGCGAGGTGCGGTTGGCCTTGTCGTAGCTCGCCTTGAAGATGAAGTCGGCCCCGGCGGCGCGGCAGGCGCGCTGAGCGGCGCGACCGACCTCGAGGCAGAGCGCCTCGCTTTCGATGACGCACGGGCCCGCGATCACGAGCAGGCGGCGTTTGGCGGCGATCTGCGACCAGCGAAGCCGGGTGGGCTTGGGCATCGGCGGCTTCTAGCAGTTGGGTGGCGGGCTGTCGAACCCGCGGGCGCTGCGCTACGGCGCAGGCGTGGCACCCGGTTCGGCAGGCGGCGGATCGCCGGGTGGCGCCGGCGGCATTTCCGCCTGCGACGCGGCGGGCTCGGCGGGCGTGGTGGCCAGACCGGGGTCGACGGTGAGGAGGGATTCGGGCTTCTGCACCGGCAGTCGACGGAGTTCGTCCGCCGCGGGCAGCTGATCAAGCGCGCGCAGTCCGAAGTACTCGAGGAAGGCCTGCGTGGTGCCGTAGGTGACCGGGCGTCCGATGACCTCTGCGCGGCCCACCGCGGCCACCAGTCCGCGCTCGAGCAGCGTCTGCATGACGCCGTCGATGGCGACGCCCCGGATCTGCTCCACCTCGGCGCGCGTCACTGGTTGGCGGTAGGCGATGATGGTCAGCGTCTCAAGCCCAGGCTGGCTCAGCCGCGGCGGACGCGCCTTGCGTCCGAGCAGCGCGCGCAGCCATGGCGCGTATTCGGGTGTGCTGGCGAACTGCCACGCGCCGGCCACGCACAGGAGGCGGAACGAGCGCCCCGCCTGCGCGTGGTCCTGTTCGAGGTCGCGCAGCGCCTCTTCCACCTCCTCGTCCTTGAGCTTGCGGAAGGGCGCCGCCTCCGGCGCGGTATCGTCCTGAGCCGCCTGGGCGCACAGGTCGCGCAGGTCCTTCACGGTCAAGGCGCGCTGCGCCGAGAAGAGCAGCGATTCGACGATCAGCTTCAGCGAGGGCGTGGCGGGCGTGGATTCCATCGGGTCTGGACGGGCGGACGACAGGTGACGGGCGGGCGGGG
>CAZYJB010000045.1:1812-11527 GCA_964647675.1 uncultured Verrucomicrobiota bacterium
CCCCCAGCCCGCGCGGGGGGGGCGGGGGGGGAGCCCCTGGGTCGGGTGCGGGCGCACCCCCGGTCGGGGGGGGGGGGGTCGGGGTCGGGGACGAGGGGTCAGTTCCAATGTGCCGGGGCCGGGTGCGATTCCGGGGCGGGCGCGGGCGCGGACGCGGACGGTGTCGGTGACTCGAGCGAGGCGACGTGGGGCGAAGCGGCCGGGTCGCCCGTCGGACCGCTCTCCGCGGTGGCATCGGCGGGGTCGGAATCGCGATTGCTTGGGCCCGCGCCGTCGCGCGTGGTTTCCGCGGGTGGCGGCGCGAGTTCGAGCGTGATCTCGGCGAACGGTTCGGACTGCGTGGGGACGATCACGCGCAGCCGGGTCAGTTCGAGCACGGCGAGGAAGGTGACGACCACCTCGGTGCGGCTGGTGGCGTCGTCGAACAGCTCGGAGAACCGCAGCACGGTTGCGGCGCGCAACCGCACGACCAGGTGCTCGATCTTCTCGCTCACCGACCATTTGTCCTCGAAGACGTCGCGCTCCTCGCCTTCGCGGCGCGCGAAGCGCTGCAGCACGGCGTTCACGGCGGAGAGCAGGTCGAGCAGCGTGGCTTCGGCGCGGCGCGGCTCTGCGGACTCCGGAAGTTCCACGCGGCCGGGTACGCGGGCGAAGGTGTTTTCGGTGCGGTGCTCGAATTCCTGCAGGCGCGCGGCGGCGTCCTTGAACTTCCGGTACTCAACGAGCTGCCGGATGAGCTCCCAGCGCGGGTCGGCGCCCTCCTCCTCGTCGCCCTGCGCTTCGGCGGGGCGCTGGTCGCGCGGCAGCAACTCGCGCGACTTGATGAGCATGAGGGTGGCGGCCATGACCACGAACTCGCCCGCGACGTCGAGGTCGAGCTCGCGCATCAGGTTCAGGTACTCGATGAACTCGGTGGCGATCTTGGTGAGGTTGACCTCGTAGATGTCGACCTCCTCCTTCCGGATGAGGTGAAGGAGCAGGTCGAGAGGCCCCTCGAAGACCTCAAATTTGACTCGGTATTCGCCCATGGCACCCGGCGGCTGGCAGGCGCGGGTGGCGGACAATAGAAATGCGCGTCGCGGCTTGGCAACGACAGAGGCGGTGCTTGAAAGCGTGACCATGGCCCTTTCGGGGCAGGTCGGGCGGCCACAACGCTCTGGCCATCCGATCGGGGGCGGCTTACGAGTAGGGCCATGTTGTCTTTGCCAAGTTCGAGAAACCGCCGGGGAACGTGGGTCGGGGCGCGGGCTCTGATGGTAGCCGGGGCCATCTGCCTGGCGGGAGCCACCAGCTGGGCGCAGATCGCGCCGAAGCTGGTCTCCAGCGTTCCCGCCAGCAATGCGACCGACGTCGCCGTCGCTTCGCGCACCGTGACCTTCGTCTTCGACCTGGCGATGCTTCCCAACGACGCGCTCGACGGGGTTCCCGGCTTCTTCCAGGGCGCCATCCGGTGGAGCGACAATCTCGCGGACGGTTTCCAGTACGAATGGAGCGGTGCGGACAAGTTCCTCACCTGCACCTACAACTCGGACTTCCCGGCCAACGCCACGATCACCTGGGCGCTTAATCCCACGGACGTCTTCGACGGCCTCCATCTGCAGAGCGCAGCCGGCGTGTCACTGCCCAAAGGGGTCTATTCCGGCTCGTTCCAGACGGGTGCTGCGAGTGGTGGCGGGGATCCGGGTGGCGAGGTGGGCGAAGTGCCGAAGCTGGTCTCGACGACCCCGGCCCATGGCGCGACCGCCGTGCCGGTGAGTTCCAAGGTCATCTTTGTCTTCGATCAGCCGATGGTACCGAATCCGCAGGTCGGCGGCGTCCCGCCTTTCCTCAAAGGTCCGCTTGCCTGGACTGGCACCGGGTTGAATGCCACCAAATTCACCTATAGCTGGTCGGCCGATAACAAGACCCTGACCTGCACCTACACGGGCTCTCTCCCGGGCACCACGACCATCGGATGGACCCTCAATCCAGCCGACGCGGCGTTCACCATGGACAGCCAGGAGGGTGAGCCGCTGCCCACGGGCCTGTATCAAGGCAGCTTCACGACCGGCGAAGGTGGAACCACCGATCCCGGCGACTGCGATGACGACGAGTTCCCGGACACCTGGGGCAACTACTCCCTCTACAAATCCGCGACCTACGTCCAGGCCTCCACCGCCGACCCGGTCCCGGACGATGGCAAGCCGTTCCTCTTCGGTGGGATCGTCACCTCGGGTCAGGCCGGACCCATGGTCACCGCGGCCTCGCTGACGGTGCCGGGGCAGGCGGCGAAAACGCTGACCGGGTTCGCGGGTGCTTTCTTCATCTCGAACGATTACGCGACCGAGGCCGCGCTCGACACGGCCTATCCGGCCGGTGGGTACGCTTTGAAATTCACGCGCAGCGGGGAGTCCGAGCGCACCGTCAACATGACCTTCCCCGCCAATACGATTCCCATCCCCAAAGTGGCGAATCATACCGAAGCCCAGGCGGTCAATCAGGCCCAGCCCTTCACACTGCGTTGGAATGGATTCGCGGGCGGGACCGCGCCCAACGACTTCCAGAGCCTCTCGATTTACGAGGCGGATAAGCTCGTGTTCCAGGCGCCCGATCGCTGCGTGCCGCGCGACCTCGCGGTGAACGCCACTTCCATCGTGATCCCGGCGGGAACGCTGCAGGCGGGCCGCACGTACTCGGGTCATCTCAGCTACTCGCGGCAGGTCTATTTCTCGACCAACGCAGTGCCCGAAATGTCCGGGTTCGGCTCCTTCAGCCGCATCACCGAATTCACGCTGGTCACGACCGGCGGCGTGGTCGCGCCGGCCGCGGCGCGCTTTGTGGAGTACCGCCTGCTGCCGAATGGCAGCCGCGAGTTGGTGCTCACCGGGACGGCCAACCGTGCGTACACCGTCCAGCGCGCGGGCGGTCTCGGATCGCCCGCTTGGGAGAGCGCAGGAGTGGTGACCATGGACGCCACGGGACGCGCGACGCTGATGGATTCCCAGGTCGCGGCCCTGCCGGTGTTCTACCGCGCCGTGGCGAACTGAACGACGAGCGCGCCCGCGTCTCGAAGCACCGCCAAACGGGAGCGGCTGTCCTCGCGAGCAGTCGCCCTGCTGTTCAGCATGGCGAAAACTGTTCGGTTTTCCATGATCTTGCGCATTGCGTCCCACCCCCGGGCTGCCGCACGCTGCGCCCCGTGGAATTAGAGGTGGTTTTCGAGACGGTCAATGTGTCGGAAGCGCAGCTTATCCGTTCGCGCCTCGAAGCGGCCGGCTTGACCCCTGAGGTGGACCCCGAGTTCGACCCCCTGTCGATCGAGGGGTTCTCACGGCCCTCCGGCGGGATTCAGATCAAGGTGCCGGTCGCCGAGGCGGCTGAGGCGCGGGCCATTTTGGAAGCTGGCGAGAAGGCCGAGGCATGAAGGCCGCGCGCCTTCCGGGTCCGGCGCTGGGGCGGCTTCAACGTGTCCTGCGCCGGGACGAGCTGGTCTTCGACGACGCGACCAGGGCGGCGCATGCCGGCGACAAGTGGTTCGCCTCGGCATTGCCCGAGGCCGTGGCGTTCCCGCGCGATCTGGAGGCCGTGTCGCGCATTCTCCGATGGGCGCACCGCGCGCGTTTTCCGGTCACCGTTCGCGGCGCGGGCCATGGTTATGTGGGGGGCTGCGTGCCGGTGCGGGGCGGACTCGTGTTGTCGCTCGACCGTTGGACGCGCATTCGAGAGTTGAACGCCGCGGATTTCGTCGCGGTGGTCGAGCCGGGCGTACGCACGCAGGTCCTGCAGGACGCCGCGGAGAAGCTCGGGCTTTATTATCCGCCGGATCCGGCGAGTCGTGCCGAGTGCAGCCTGGGTGGGAACATCGCCACCAATGCCGGCGGGCCACGCTGCCTCAAGTACGGGGTCACGCGGGACTATGTCCTCGGCCTCGAGGTGGTGCTGGCGGACGGCACCGTGACGCGGCTCGGCGGCCGCACGCACAAGAACAAGACGGGGTTCGATCTGGCGCGCCTGTTTGTGGGCAGTGAAGGCCTGCTGGGGGTGGTGACCGAGGCCACCCTCAAACTTCTGCCGCGGCCTCCCTGGCGGGCGAGTTTCGCGGCGGGCCTGGGTTCCATGCGCGAAGCAGCCGCCCTGATCCGCCGGATCTTCGCCGCCGGATTCCTTCCCTGCGCCCTCGAAGTGGCGGATCGCTTCACCCTGGCGGCGGCGCGGAAACGGACGGGCGACGCGCGCCTCGACGGCTGTGGGGCAGTGATCATCGTAGAACTGGACGGACACGAGACCTCGGTGCGGCGCGAACTGGCCGTCCTGACCCGCATGGTGGTGGCGGCGCGGCCGCGTTTCCTGCAGCGCGCGGCGGGACCCGCGGCAGTGGAGGCCCTCTGGAAGTTGCGGCGCGAATTCTCCTATGCGCTGCGTGACACCGGGCTCACCAAGATGAACGAGGACGTGGTCGTGCCGCGCGGGCGCCTCGAGGAGTTGTTCCGACTGGGCGCGCGCATCCAGAAGCACCACGGCTTTCCCGTGGCGTGTTTCGGGCACGCCGGCGACGGAAACATCCACGTCAACGTGATGGTGGACGAAGGCGTGAAGGGATACGCGGCGAAGCGCGACGCGGCGTTGGACGAGCTTTTCAAAGGGGTGCTGGCTCTGGGTGGCGTGATCACCGGCGAGCACGGGATCGGCCTGGCCAAAAAGCCCTGGTGGCGGGAGGCGGTGTCGCCCGAGGCGCGCGCGCTCCACGGCCTCGTGAAGCGGGCGCTGGATCCGCATGGGATTCTCAATCCGGGCAAGTTCGTCTGAACGCCCGGATGGATTTGGGGGGAGTGGGGGGAAGGAAGTCGTAGCGATCTATGAAACGTGCAGTCAAAAAGAAGGCGGCGACGGAAGAGTCCGTCGCGGCGCATGGGTCCCATGCCTCGGCGGTGGAAGGGGTCACTGACACCGCCGTACGGAAGGCCACGGGCAAAGGGTGGGGTGAATGGTACGCGCTGCTGGACAGCGCGGGTGCGCGCGAGATGACCCACCGGCAGATCGTGTCGATGGTGGGCGGTCACGAGCCCGGAGGCTGGTGGCAGCAGACCATCGCCACCACCTATGAGCGCGCGCGCGGTCTGGGCGAGAAGCATCAGCGTCTCGAGGGCTTCTCGGCCACCGCCTCGAAGCTCATCAAAGTGGGCGTGACGCGCGTCTATGCAGCCTGGGCCGAGGAGGCCGTACGCCGGGGTTGGCTGGACTCGAGCGGCTGGACGATCCGGAAGGCGACGCCCTGCAAGTCGCTGCTCATCACCTGGTGCGACGGGCGCACGCATGTGGAGGTGCATCTCTACCCGCGGGACGTGGCGAAGACCCTGATCCAGGTCGAACACAGCCGGTTGGCCACGCAGGAGGACCTGCAACGTCTCAAAGCGTTCTGGGGCGTCGCCCTCGAGCGGTTGCGAGAGATGCTCGAGACCGCGGACCAGCCGCACTCGCACCCCCTGGCGGCGTAGCTGATGCGGACTTGAGCCTTGCATGCCGGTGTGCGGCTTTGCAGGAATCGCGAGGTTCCCAGTCCTCCATGCCGGCGGCAGTCCTGCCGTACCGATCCCGGTGTGTCGCAACAGGCCTCGCGAATTCGAGGGGTCCGGGAACCAAACCCATTCCCGGACATGCTGCGATCAACGAAACCTGCGACGGTTCCTGGCCGGCCAAGCCCTGGTGCCTTCCGCCTCACGACGGTGCTGGCAATACTGGCCGGAGTGTATCCGAGTCTGGCCCAGGCACCGCGTGGCGCCGTGATCGAACTCCCGGCCGGGTCGACCGCGAATTGGGCGGTCCCGGCGAAGATCGAAATGACCGTGACGGGAGGACCCCAGACGGGCTTCGGCTGGAAAGGCGGGGTCAATGGAATCGGCTCGAACGCCAAACCGGAACGCGGCAGCCCGTACTTCAGCGTGGGGGTCGAATCCGGCGCGACCTTCTACCGATGCGATACGGTGGTCGGGTTTCCCTCGCGCCTGGGGAACTCCCCCAACATCAACCGCCGCGGAGGGAGCAGTTTCATCGCCGTCAAGCCGACTCCCAAGGGAGGCCGCAAGATCTGGATTTGCGCGTCGGTCGGCGCCTACCGGATCTCGGGCAGCTCGATCGCCGAGTGGGAGTACCAGATCCGCTACTACTCGGGGGATCCCGATTCGGGGGGCGGCGAGTCGCTGGTGATCGGCACGGTTCCGAATGCGGACGTCTTTGGTGGGGAGGCGCCCAGCGGCTTCAAAGTGACGCCTGATTTCCTCGGCGTTGCCAATCTTGCGGGGAGCATCGGGGATCGCCTGCTCTTCAGAAGCGGCTATGTCGGCAACGCCCTCGGCACGATCTCGGTCCTGGTGACCAACACCGGCACCGCGACCGCGGAGGGCAGCCTCGACGTTCATTTCTACTATTCCGAGGACGCGACGCTCTCGAAGACCACTGATATCCCGTTGGGCAGCGTGACCGTGCCCGTCATCAGCATCCCGCCGGCAGGAACGCTGCTGGTTTCGAGCGACCCGGTCCGGCTGCCGGCCGTGCTTCCCGAGCCGCCGATCTTCTTCTTCCTCGCCGAGCTCAAGCCCTCGGCCGCGATCACGGAAACCAACCTCACCGACAATGTCGTGGCGGCATATCCCTTGCTGCCAGGATTGTCCATCGAGTTGAGCGCCCTGAAGTTCGCCGACGCGCGACCCGGCCGCACCGGCGCGGTGGAAGTGGTGATCAAGAACTGGGGCGAGGGGTCTTTCGCGGGGGGGGCGGTCGAGGTGGATCTCAAGATCGACCGCTACACCGATCGCAGGGTGCTCGAGGTTCCCGAGATTCCCGCCAAAGGTTCGGTGACGCGGGTGCTGGAGGATTATGTCATTCCAAAGCTCCTGTTCGAGACGGTGCAGGAGGCAGACGGAGCCGAGTATGAAGTGAGGGTCGATCTGGATCCCGAGCATGCACTGAAAGGGGTGCTCTTCCTGCTGGGCACCACCGACTCGGAGCTCCTCAAGATCCGCGGATTCGGCATCCGCGGAAAGGTGGTGACCGTCAGGAGTCACCGGCCGGTGCCGGAGGTGAAAGTCATGGTTCACCGGGAGAAATCCTTCGTCGGAGGAGCCGCGGCGTCGGCAGTGGCGACCGTTGAGACAGGCGAGGATGGAACCTATGAGTTCGTCGGTCTGCCGCACGAATCGTACATTGTCGTGGCCGAGCGTGAGAACTGGGCCTTCTCGGCGCTGGACGACTGGGTGACTCATCGCATTGCGCTGCTGGATGCCTTCCCGGCCGAGATGCTGGTCCGACAAGGCGACGTCACCGCGTTCGACTATTTTGGCTTCGGCAAGCTGGTGCTCCGTTCGGCGAAAACCGAGTATCGCGGGACCCCCTATTTCGTTGCGAGCGTCGGGCATTCCGTGGATTTCCTGATTGATGTGGACTGGGGCAGCGAGGAACCGGGCGAGGTGATCTTCACTCAAGGTTCGCTCTTTGAGCACCGCTTCGAGGCCAAACTCGAACCGTTCACGGTGAAGATCGACGTCGGGGACAAGTTTTACTCCTGCGAGGAGGTCATGGTTCAGGCGGTCAGCGCCGACGGTATGGAGTCGGAGAAACTGACGGTGCCCATGGTGATCATGCCCAAGCCCTCGTGGCCGCCGGTGGGGCTCATTCCGGTGTCGGGATCGGATCCACTCTTTTACCGATCGTCGGTCGCCTTTGATGTCGATCTGTTCAAGGCCGTCAATCTTACCGATGACACCCTCGGCGACTTTCCCGGCGCAGATTCCCTGGGTCTCGACTGGGTGCCGAAATTGGAGTTGGAGCTGAGAAACGATGAGATCAAGGGCCAGTTGTCGACCTCCGGAGGGTACCTCGGCTTCAAGATCGGCAAGCTTCCCAAACTCGAGTTCGCGCCCGTTCTGCAGCTCGAGAAACGGTTTAGTCCGGGCGACTGCAGTTGGGTTGCCGAGTCGTTCTCCCTTGGAGTGAACGCCGAGTTCGATCCTTTCGTGAATGTCATCTATCCCCTCCCAACTCCCTGGCCGGTCTTCATTCGGGGCAGCGTGAAGGGCGGGCTGATCCTGATTGGATCGTGGAGTTTCGAAGGTTCCGAGACGCCCGGTTTTCAGCTGGTCGCCGAGCCGAAGGCCACCGGGCGGCTGACGCTCGAAGGTGGAATCCCGTTCCTTGTCTCCGTGGGTGGCTTTGGCGAGCTGGAGGCGAGTTTGAAATACGAGTTGCCGCCGAACAAGGTCACGGCCGCGGGAGTGGCGCTCCAGGTCGGATTGACCGCGACCCTGATCGGAATGTCGGCGGACACCACGCCCCTTCGATGGGAATGGAATCTGGTCGAACCGTCGCCCCGCGGCCTTTCAGGGTGGCCGGAGGCCTGGGATCTGGCGTTCGCACCCATGGACCGCAGTTATCTCGCGCGCATGACCGTCGCGGACCCGGAGTCGGATCGAAGGCGTGACCGGCTGAGTCTTCTCGGCGCGGACGAAACACAGAGTTCCACGCGTCGTGCTCATGCCCTGGTGACGCAGGGACATCCCGAATCGCACGCGGCGCTCGAGGTGGTCGGCGGCGACGTCCTGCTGGGTTGGGTGATGGACGATGCGCGTCGGCCCGCGCATCAGCGCACCCTGGCGGTGACCTCGCGACGCAACGCCGCCGGTGCGTGGGGCGGGCCGGTGCCGATCTGGGACGATGGCACCGCCGATTTCCATCCGCGTCTCGCGGCGCTTCCCGACGGCACGGTCTTCGCCGCCTGGGAGGATCGCGACGCCGGGGTGCGCGCCGATGCGGCGATGCCGGAACTGTTCGCGGCCATGGAGATCTCTGCGGCGCGGTGGGATCCCGCCCAGGGACGTTGGATGAACCAGGAGCGCCTCACCTTGAATCACCAGTTCGATCGCTCGCCCCGGCTGGTGGTCGCCGACCGAGACCACGCCTCGGTCGTTTGGGTGAGCAATGCGGGGAACGACCTCGTCGGGTCCGCAGCCGCGCCCAACGATCTGATGCTGTCGACCTGGACACCCGAGGGTTGGACCGACCCGGTCCCGGTGGCGCGCGTTCCCTTTCCGCTGGTCTATCTCGATGCTGCGTTGGGACCGAAGGGAATCGAGGTGATCATGGCTCTCGACACCGACGGTAACCTCGCGACGACTGCGGACTACGACTTGTTCGTGGTCGAGGAGACGGCTGGGACGTGGTCGGCACTTCGCCGGTTGACGAACGACGACATCGCGGACCAGGCGCCGCAGTTTGCCGAAACCTCCGAAGGGACCCCGTCGTTGGTCTGGCTTCGCGGGAGCGAGCTGTCGGTCGCCCCGGGCTTGGACTTGGCGCGTCGCATCGTGGGTTACACCGCGGCGGATCCCGCGTTGCTCGCGCAGTTCCGGGTCGCCTCGGACGGTGCTGGGCGCCTGGCTGTTTCGTGGGCGGAACCGTCGACGAACCTGGTGGACCTCGTGGGGTTGTTCTACGACCACCAGACCGGCACCTGGTCGCAACCAGTGAGGATGACGGATGATCCCGAGGTGGAGCGCGGACACGATGCCGCGCTGCTGCCGGGCGGCGCTTGGATCACGGCCTACAATCGCGTGGTTCCGCCAGCTCCAGGTGCCTTTCTCGCGCGCGCAGCCGCAGGCGGGCTCATGGGACTGCCGCAGCCGGTGCCCGGGAGTGAGGCGGACCTGGTGGTGCTGGAAGTTTCGCCGGGGCCGGATCTCGCGCT
>CAZYJB010000046.1:0-11498 GCA_964647675.1 uncultured Verrucomicrobiota bacterium
GGCAAATTCAGGGTTAGTTGCCAGACCGTGGTAGTAAACCATTTCCAGCCAGTCGAGCGGGGCTGTTCGGTTTAAGTCTTCCACAAGAGCAACGAGTGTGTCCCCAGCGGGATTCAGGAACATGGACGCCCGACGAGCTGGGGCTGGCACGTCGAGGGAGAGATGTTTTGCGACGGCTGTGGACGCCGACATGTCGAGAATGACCTCGGCCTCATCGAACGCCTTGTTCAGCTGTTCGGTCTTGTCGCCTGGGCTCAGGGCGTCCGCGAAGATGGCTTTAACAGAAAGGTCGGGAATGATATTGCAGGCCCGGATACGCATTGCTTCGGCCTTTGGCATTGTTAGTGCGGAAGCGTCGAGGACATGGCGGGCGCAGTTGTGGGGGAGCATGTGGTCTTTGTCCACGAGGGTCCACGACCCGAAGCCGGATTTGAGCAGGTTATCGAAAACGTGTGACCCTAAAGCTCCGAGGCCGATGGCGACGATCTTGGTTTTGTCGGGTGGCGTACCGTTCAGTGTTGCCGCAGAATTTCTGTCCAGGGTAAAGGTCGGCCGCATGGGCAAGACCAGGACCTGCCGAGAGGCCTCGGTTTCAATGGGGGCCGCTCCGATAATAAGGCCCGGAAATCCGTTCACCGTTTTGGGGGCGAAGATTCCAAGGACAGTGCCGAGCTCCAGGAGATTCGCGCGAGTTACGAAGAGCCAAGTCTCGCGGGACTCGGGGTCGCCGGCTGCTCGACGGACTTTTGGAAACACAATGCAGAGGATGAGTTTGGCTTTGCCAAGCTTGTCAGTGATGCCGGCCGTTTTCCATCGCCGAATTCGGTCTTGGATCTCTTTCAGGAGGTCCAGAGAGGCGCTTTGGCAGAACTCGTGCAATTGCAGCAAGGTGGCAGGTTGGTGGTTGATAATGCCGTGCTCAATCGTCGGGCTCACAAACAGGCTGAGAACGAATTCAGGCGTTTGCGCGCTTTTCCACTCGGACTGCGGGAGCACCAACACGAAGTGGTTGCTGCCTCCCTCGGTGCGTGCGGCTGCGGTCGGGACAAAATCGATGCCTTTCAGAGAATCGAAAAAGTCGTGTGGAAGAATGGCCGTTGTCTCGGCAATGCCTAAGAGTGGTTCCAAAGGTTGATCTTCCTGGTGAAGCTCGCCTCTGGCAGTGAGCCGGAGCCATTCTCTCGCGCGTTCCAGTAAGGCAAATGCAGACCACCGTGTTTTCAGTTCGGAATAGGGTTCCTCGTAGAGGCACAGGCTCCGCAGCTCGGGCCGAAGGCTCAGGTGCTGATGAGGTGTGATCGGAAAGCTCTGCCGCAGGGCCAGCACTTCCGGCTGAAGCGCGTCCTGGGGATCGAACAGGAAGGCAAGCGGTTCAAAACTCTGGATGGGATGAACCGATTGCTGGCCTAGCTCGACTTCGACCTCAATTATTACCGCTTCGATTCCATTTTCCTTTTGGCGCTCGAAGCCCAGGAGTCGGACGAACGGCACGGCGCTGGCGACCAACGCCGCAAATTGGCGCGCCTTTGGTATGGCCAGTGCCTTTTGGCGGATCCTCGCGGATGCGCCTGGATCGAAGACTGAAAGCATATTAGCCCGCGCGCGGCGCTGGTCTGCTGGTGATGATGGCTGCCGCACCTGAGATACGCTTAAGGGGCCGTGCGCCGAACCGATCAATTTCGATGATGAGTTTCTCGGGCTTGCCTTTGGAGGGGTGTTCCATGGTGACGAAGATTTGGCCGTTGGCCTTGGCGATGTAATCTCTATAGCAATTGTAAGCCTGAACGTGGGGCGGCTGTTGTGTGCTCTGCGTGGGGATGGGGTCGCTCGGGGAAACGAGGATGGCGCTCTGCTGAGCCTGGTCCAGGAGCCACTTCGCTTCCTCCACGGGCTCGGTCTTCGTACTGCCCTTATCTTCAGCCAACGTGGTGTAGCTGCAGTGATGTGGGAGTTTGTAAACGTCCCAGGCCAGCCGAATCTCGTTTCCCTTGGCTTTCGTGATTTGAACGATGTCCTGCCAGACGTCGTACACTGTATCCGCCGTCATCAGCACCTTGGTTTCAGTATCGAACGTGAGCTGCATGACAAGGGAGGCGGTGTTACGGTCGATTTCGCCTTCGTCGCAGTGCTTCGAGAATGGCGAGTGAACAAAGAGCTCGACACCGTCCTTCTGCTTATCGAAGCCGGGCACGAGGCAGCCAGCGTTCGTGATGAGGTGTTGGCGGGCTTCCAGACTGGTGCCCTCTTGCTTGAGCCAGTCAGCTAGGGCTTCCGGTCGCGAGAAGACGCGAATGCCCTGCCCCTTCTTGAGGCGATGCCGGGCTTCGGCCCTGAGGATTCTGTAATCGTCTTCGACGCCTTCTTCCAAAAGCACGGAAGCCGGGACCCAAAGTTCGCGAATTTTGACGCGACCCTCGCCCTGATATTTGTCGGCGTGTTCCAGGTGGAAGAACTCAGGAGCTCCGTGGATGTGGTCGTCATCGCCGTGGGTGAAGGCGACAACGTCGAGGTAATCGCGTTTCGCGGCCTCAAGCGTGTTGCGCAGCTCGGTTTCAAGGTCGATGCGGAGGTCCGAATCGTTGTCGGGGTCGCGGAGGTTGGCGTAGTCGAAGAGGAGCATTTTGCCCTTTTCGAGCTCGATGAGACACGTGTCGGCGTTGCCGAGAGGATAGAAGTTTAGTTTGTGCATATGCGTCGATTTAGTCCCTGACCCTTGTTACAAGGAATTAGTCTCCCTTTGTATTGGCGGTTTCCTTTGTGCTTCTTCCAGCCGCTGCCAATAAAGCGGAGAAGAAGCTCTCGGAGTATCTGATGCCGGCGCGCTCGACGTAGTGCGGCAGCCAAGCGGACATCGAGAGGGCAAAGATGAGAAGTAGACCATTTATCAGGCTGCCCCAGGCAGAGCCGTGGCCCAGAGCCCAAGCAGCAGCGCAACCACCGGCGCCCAGGGTGGCAAGGCCGGCCATCACCCAACGGAGGCCGGCAAGATTGCGGGCGAAACCGTATTCCATATTGTGAAGGTCCATCATCTTGGCGAGGGCTTTGCCCCGCAGCTTGTACCTGACTTGCCTGGTCGCATCCTCAATGATCGCGTCTTCTTCCGTTGGTTTGGCACTGATGGTTTGCGGAATGTCCAGCCCGGTTAAGCGCTTGATGGCTTCATACCACTGGCTTTTTTGGGCGGTAGAGCGGCTAGGCTCTGCAGATCTGAGCCATCGGAGGGTGGGGAGGCCGCCTTTGGGTGGCCAAAACTTGTCGCTGAACCGGTTTCCGGCAGCGCTGGCATATTGAGCCAGAGCAAAGGCGAGAAGACTGCCGAGGCCCCCTGCCGAAAGGAGCTTAGTGACCCAGGATTCGCTGGGGATTCTGAGGGACAGAACAAGGACTATCGCAGGCAGAACCGTGACGATGGCGGGGGAAAGTCTCGCCTTCCTGTCGTAGGCATCCGCGACCTTTAGAAAGTTCAGCAGTTTCTCCATTCCGACCCGGACCATGCGCGAAACACGCGGCTGCGTCAAGTGCTGAAAGTTAACAGATGTTAAGCTGTTGCCAGAGTACACGCGAGGGCGTATATTTTGAGCGGTGAAGAGTCAATCCGCGAAACCTGGTGAGAAGCTGGTCATCCCTGACGACTACCCGTCGCGTATTCTTGAGTTGAGGGGGAAACTCGGTCTCACCCAAGCGGGTTTCGCCAAGGAGCTGGGGGTTTCGAACATCACCGTTTGTCGATGGGAGCGGCAGCAGGCGCGGCCCACGCCTTCATTGTGGAGGCAAGTTTTGGAGATGGAGAAACGCGCATTTGGTGAACCGACACTGTTGCCAAGCCAGAAGAAGCTGTTGCGGGAAACGGGGGCTGGAGCCGCATATGGAGTGGGAAGACAGACGATTGATTTTGGGAGCCCGAGCGACGTCGTTTCCGCTGTCGTGGAAGCGGAGCGGTTGGGGTTCGGCCATCTGGCCAATCCAGGGTTCGCCGCCGAGCTTTCGCTGATTGATCCACTGCCCCACCAGCGGATTGCCGTCTATGAGGTCATGCTGAAGCAGCCCCGGCTGCGGTTCCTGCTGGCGGACGATGCCGGCGCGGGCAAAACGATCATGGCGGGCCTCTACATCCGCGAGATGCTTTCCCGCCGGCTCATCCGGCGGGTGCTGGTGGTCTCGCCCGCCGGGCTGGTCGGGAACTGGCTGCGGGAAATGCGGCGGCTGTTCAACCTGCCGTTCCGGGTGGTGATGGGGGCGGATGTGCGGGCCGGGAACCCGTTCGTCGGGGACGATGGCGACCTGGTCATTGTCAGCGTGGACACACTGACCGGCGAGAAGATGCTTTCACGCCTGGGTGCGCCGGAAGCCGCGCCGTATGACCTGGTGATTTTCGACGAAGCTCACAAGCTGGCGGCAAGGCGGAATCCGGACGGCACCATCAGCAAGACGGAACGCTACCGGGTGGCTGAGGCGCTGTGCGGCACAGGCAGCTACGATGCCATCGTTCTGCCGTGGCAGGCACAGCATGTGTTGCTGTTGACGGCGACGCCGCACATGGGGGTGGATTATCCCTACTTCGCGCTGTGGCGGCTGCTGGAACCAAACGTCCTGGCGACGCCAGAGGCGTTTGAGGGCTACCCTGACGACGCGAAGCGGGGCCACTTCATCCGGCGGACCAAGGAAGAGATGGTCACGATTGAGGGGCTGCCCCTCTACCCGGTGCGTGAGTCGCACACCTGGAACTTCGACCTGAGCCCAGCGGAAGACGAGGTGTATAAGGCGACGACGCACTACATGCGGGCCATCTACAACAAGGCCCGGATTCTGAACCGGTCGGCGGCACGGCTGGCGATGAGCGTGTTTCAGCGGCGGCTGGCGAGTTCCTCGTATGCGCTGATGCGGTCATTTGAGCGCCGGGTGCAGAAACTCGACGAACTGATCCGGCAGATCGAATCAGGCGAACTTTCGGCGGAGGACCTGGCCAACCAGCAGCGACGGCTGGAATCGAGCCGCGGGTTCCGGGACGTATTTGAATTGGAGACGGCGGACGAAGAAGAATCGGAGAATGGCGTTGAAGAGAATGAACGCGGGGAAGACAGCCTGTTGGCGGGGGTGGTCGCCACATCGCTGGCGGAACTTGAGTCAGAACGGGATGAAGTGGAAAACCTGCGGCGGGCGGCAAGTGAGCTTTACGAGTCGGGCGAGGAATCGAAGTTTAACCGGATGCTGGAAGCTTTCAGGGACCCGCAGTTCGCGGACGAGAAATTCCTGATCTTCAGCGAGCATCGGGACACGGTGGAATACATCGTGACCCGGCTGAAGGGGCTGGGCTACCAGGACCAGGTAGCGAGCATTCACGGCGGGATGGACTACCGCGAGCGGGAACAGCAGGTGGATTTCTTCCGGCGCGAGACGCGGCAAGGCGGGGCGCGCTACATGGTTTGCACGGATGCGGCCGGGGAAGGACTGAACATGCAGTTCTGCCGGCTGATGATCAACTATGACATCCCGTGGAACCCGGCACGAATCGAGCAGCGGTTCGGGCGCATCCATCGCTATGGGCAGAAAGCGAAGCTGGTGCTGCTGTACAATCTGGTCGCGACTCGCACACGCGAAGGGAAGGTGCTAAAGCGGCTCCTGGAAAAGCTGGAGACGATTCGGAAGGCCCTGACTTCGGACAAGGTGTTCGACGTGATCGGGGCGCAGTTCGAGGGGATGTCGCTGCGGGATTTGATGATCCGGGCGGTGGTGGAAGACAACGCCGATGAACTGGCGGAGCAGATTGACCGAGGCCTCACGAAGGAGAAGGCGCGGGAGACAATCCGGGCCGTGGAACGCCGCTACCCACGCACGGGCGATGTGGCCACGCACCTGGTGGAGCAACGGCTCCAGTTGGAAAAGGAGGACCTGAGGCGACTGCTGCCGGGCTACGTACGGCGATTTCTGGAGAAGGCATGCCCGCTGATGGGGCTGCGGATGGAAGGCGACCTCGACACTACTTTCAAGATTGCCGGCCAGCAACGGGGCGCGGCGGATTGGCTGCTGCCATTGCTGGAAACGTATCCCGAAGAGGCTCGGGGGATGTTCACTGTGCTGAAGCCGAGGGAAGGCGAGGCGGCGGTGTTCCTACATCCAGGCGAGCGCGTGTTTGACCGGCTGTGCTCCCTCATCGAAACGCGGTTTGAACAGATGGCGCTAGCGGGGAGCATATTCACCGACCCGTGGACGGATGTGCCGTATTTCGTGCATGTTGCGCGGGTGCAGGTGGTGCGGATGAAATCCCCACTCCTGCCCATTCTCCCGCCCGACGATCGAGGGGGGCCGGTGCCGCCCCAAGGGCGCGAGCCGCTAGACTGCCGGCTGGTGGCAGTGAAGCAACCGCTGACGGGCGTGTGTGTGGAGATGGCCTTGGAGCAACTGCTGTTGCTGCGGGGCGTAGAGTCCGGGCCGGGGGTGTTCGACTTTGCTCGGCAGCAAGGGCCGACGGCAGTGGACCGGGCCACAAAGTGGCTGGTGGGAGAACTGCTGCAACCGCTCGTCGAGGCCCGTCAGATAGATTTGAAGGCAACCCTGCCGCAACGGCTGGAGTTTTTGCAACGGGGTTTTGCCTACCACGAGGCGGAACTGGCGATTGAGCGGACGCAGCGGTCCGAAAAGGCGCGCGAGGGCGACCCGCGGGCGAAGCATTTGCTGGAACGGGTGAAGGAGCGCCAACGCAACCTGGCGGCCCAGCGGGAACGGGCTTGCGCGGAACTGATCATGGAGCCCGACTTGGTTCGAGCGGAGGACCCGGAGTTCATCGCCCATGCCCTGGTGATACCAAGCACGGACCCGGAAGAGCGTCGGCGGCACGACCGGGAAGTGGAGAAGATCGCCATGCTCAAGGCGATTGGCTTCGAGGAGGAGCATGGCCGGCTGGTAGTGGACGTGTCCGCGCCGGAGAAGGCGGTCATGCAAGGCCTGGAAGCCTGGCCGGGGTTTGACCTGCTCTCACGCTACGCCAAAGGGCACGCAGACAGCGGGAATGGCGCCCCGACTGCCATTGAAGTCAAGGGCCGGGCCGGCGTGGGCGAGATTGAAGTCTCGGACAATGAGTGGGCAAAGGCGTGCAACCTGCGCGATCGCTACTGGCTTTACGTCGTGTTCAACTGCGCTGGGTCTCACCCGGAATTGCATCGCATCCAAGATCCATTTGGGAAGCTGATCGAGCGGGCCAAGGGCGGCATCGTGCTCGATGCGGCGAGCATTTTGCAGACAGCAGAAAGGCAGTGATCAAGAGATGAACAGCCTCTTTCCATTGCAACCCTTTCGACTCCTTCCACCTTATTGCGGGATTGAATTGGACATGCTCAGTCTTGGGGATGCGGATTGCATCCTGGTGACAGGTTGGAACAATGGGATACCGGAGCGGGTTCTGATTGATGGTGGCATTAAAGGCGATGCGCCCAAGATCAAGGCGTTTTTGGCATATCGCAGCGTGACCTTTGTGAACCATGTCGTATGCACACATCCACACGATGACCACGCCGGCGGGCTTGTTGAGCTTTTGAATGACCCGAAGTTCTCATTCGGAAGTTTCTGGATGCACCTTCCCTGGAACCATGTTGATGTCCACACTCTGATGGCCGCGCTCGAGAAGACATCGGCCAAAAGGGTGGCCAAGATTCTTTGGACGTCTTTGGGAACGCAACTGGAGGTGGTGAAGGCTCTTCGTTCACGGGGCAAGCTGGCACTGGAGCCTTTTGCGGGGCAGCAGATCGGATTCCTGACCGTATGTGGCCCAACTGTGGCTTTCTATAAGGCGCTCGTGGCGGAGTTCACTGACTTGGACAGGCTCGCGCGGTATGAACAGAGTCTTAACGCCCATGAACGGCAAGTCTCGCTTGAGAAGTTCCGGGCTGTGGTGATTCCTGATTCAACCGATGATTCGACGCTCGGTGGAGAAGAGACGGAGCCAGAAAATGACAGCAGCGTGGTTCTGGCGACGCACTACGAGAACCAGGTGATGCTTTTTACAGGTGATGCCGGCGTCCCAGCGCTGGAGCTAGTTCGGCGAAACTACCCTGTTCTGGCGAACTGCCATTGGATGCAAGTGCCTCACCATGGCAGCCGCCGCAACCTGACTGACGCGCTTATTCAGTGGTTTTGTCCGAAAGCTGCGTTCATCTCTGCCAAGGGTGAAGACGGTCATCCACGGGTAAAAGTCGTGAACGCTTTCAAACGGTGGGGAACGGCTGTATTCAGCACCCACTACCCAGATGGTGCGCATCTTTGGTATCGCCTTGGATTCGTGCCGGCACGGCTGGACTACGGTCCGGCCGCACAACTTTACAACTGATATGAATGACAAACCGCGATTGATTGAGGTGGCGTTTCCGCTGAAGCAGACGTCGCTGGATTCGGTGCATGAGAAGACGGTGCGCCACGGGCACATCTCCACGCTGCACATCTGGCCGGCGCGGCGACCGCTCGCGGCTTGCCGGGCAGCCCTGATTGCCACCTTGCTCCCTGACCCGGGCGATGCCGAGGAACGGGCGAGAATTCTGGAGAGGCTTGCCGGGCATGTGGTGCCGACCGTCAAGAAGAAGAAGATGCCCAGTGGGAAGGTCGAAGAAATCAAAGCCGAGGAGACCGTCGGGGGCATCCTTCATTGGGGCCGGGAGAGCGGGCCAGACCTAGACTGGTTCCGCGAGGCGATCCGCAAGGCCTACGGCGGGCGAGCACCGAAGGTGCTGGACCCGTTCGCGGGTGGCGGAGCCATCCCTCTTGAAGCAATGCGGCTAGGTTGCGAGGCCACGGCGATTGACATCAACCCTGTTGCTTGGTTTATCCAGAAATGCACGCTGGAATACCCGCAGAGGCTGGCCGGCCAGAAACACCGTTTGCCTGATTTTGCATTACGGAACCGCGACTTCATGGGGGATTACTTTGAGAAGTCCCTGGGTTTGAAGGGCAGTTCCTTAAAGAGGCGGCTCGCGCAACTGTTCGGTGAGACAGAGCGTGAGCAAGAATTTCAGGAGTTGGAGGAGACTCCGGCCTTTTACGGTGAAGGGTTGCAGGCAGATGTGGCTTGGCACGTCCGTGCCTGGGGACGGTGGGTGCTCGATGAAGCTCGCAACCATCTAGCTGACTTCTACCCGAATTACGCGACGTGGGAACCGGCTTTGCCGGAAAAGGCTAAGAAGGTGGATTACGAATGGCTGGCGCAGTGGAAAGCGGACCACGCAGCCGAAATCGAGGCGAAGGGGCTTCACCTATGTCCGGTCACGCCGGAAAGCAGGTTGGACGAGGACAAGCTGAATGGAGAATTTGCACCGAAATACCTGGCGGACCACGAGAATCCACGGTGGGTGCCCAAGCCGACCGTGGCCTATCTGTGGGCGCGGACGGTGGAGAATCCGCAACATCATGGAACGGTGGTGCCTTTGCTCAAAACTCGATGGCTGTGCAAGACGGACAACCGCCGTGTCTTGCTGACGATGCAGCCGCGCCCAGATGGAGCTGGTGTCACCTTCGGGATTGAGCACGGCGTTCCGAAGGTTGGGGGTAATACGGCTCAGCGACGTGAACACGACAGGCGAATCTGTGCGGGGACGATGGCTCGGAACGGTGTGAAGTGCCCGGTTCACGGGAACATAATCGAGATGGACATCATTCGCGACGAAGGCAAACGGGGCCGACTCGGCATGGTGTTGACGGCAGTCGTGTGCGATGGGATTGATGGCAAGGAATTCCGGCTGCCTACGGAGTTGGAGATCGCCAAGGCATCGGAAGCTGAGCGGCATCTGGAGCGCGCTTTTGCTGAAGTCCCGTATGGTCTTCCGCACGAGCCTACTCCGAAAGGTGGAAGCGGTGCGAGCCGGGCTTTTTCCTTGGTAAACTACGGTCTCGACGAATGGCACTCCATCTACACACGGCGGCAACTGTTGGCTTTGGCTGAGTTCGTGAAGGCGACGCGGCTGGCCAGCGAAAGCCTTAAGCAATCCGAGGTTCCGGCGGATTGGAGAGAAGCTATCTTCGCCTACCTCGTTTGCGGCTTCGACCGGTTGGTGGATTTCTGCAATGTGAACGCGCAATGGAAGATTGACGTACCGACCATCAACCATGCACTAGTCCGGTTCGCGATTCAGATCACCTGGGATTTCGCGGAAGGCAATCCCATCGGCACGCTGGCTGGCTCTTATCTTCTCTGTCTGGACCGAATCGCCACCGGTGTGGACACTTTCCGATCACTGCCACCGGGACTTCCCGCGCCAATGGTTTTGTGTCAATCCGCAATGGCACACAGCGCGCAAGTGGACATCGTCGTCACGGACCCACCGTACTACGATGCCATCCCTTACTCGGACCTGATGGATTGGTTCTATGTCTGGTTGCGGCGCTGCGCGGCTGATTTCTCGCCGGTTTTTGCCCAGGCGATGGCGCAGTCTGTCGGGCCGAAATGGGACAAGGAGAAGCAGGACGGCGAACTGATTGATGATGCGAGCCGACATGGAGGCGACGGCGCCGTCTCCAAGAAGGCTTATGAAGATGGAATGGCGCGCGTGTTTGCACGATGTGCTGAGCAACTCGCGCCGAACGGACGCATCGTCGTGGTGTTCGCCAACAAACAGCCCGATGCATGGGAGACGCTTGTGGCGTCGTTCATCAAGGCAGGATTCGTTGTCGAGGGCAGTTGGCCCATTCAAACAGAACAGCCGAGCCGGACTCGCGGGCAGGCTTCTGCCGCATTGGCCTCCTCAGTCTGGCTGGTCGGAAAGAAACGACCTCCGGCTGCTCGTCCCGGATGGGACAACATCGTCCTTCAACAGATGCGGGAAAGGATTGCAGTCAAGCTGCGCGACTTCTGGGACGCGGGAATAAGCGGGCCGGATTTCGTGTGGGCAGCCACTGGCCCGGCGATGGAAGCATATAGCCTCTATCCGGTGGTAAAGAAGGCAAACAAGCCGAATGAGTTGATGAGCGTGTCGGAGTTTCTCCGGCACGTCCGACGCATGGTGCTGGATTTCGTTGTCGGGCGCGTGCTGTCAAAGGCCACCGGCGGTGCAGAGGCGGCGACTGAGGAAATGGATGACGTGACGACCTACTATCTGCTGCATCGAAATGACTTCAAAATGGACGAAGCTCCGGCGGGTGCGTGCATCCTTTACGCGGTGTCGTGCAACTTGTCGGACCGTGACTTGGTGGATGCCTTTGACCTGTTGGCACCGAGTGGCGGAACCAGTGATGGCGACGAGGAAGAGGAAGCAGAGGGGGACGATGACGCGGAAATGGCCGAAGGCTCGAGCAGCACATTCAAGCTGAAGCCGTGGAACAAGCGGAAGCGGCCCGGCATGGGCTACGACCCGGTGGTGGACAGCCCCAAAGCGCGGCTAGACGCGGCGCAAGGCAAGTTGTTCGAAGAAGGGGCAGCGGAGAAGCCGCGGACGCGGATCATCCCGTTGATAGACCAGATTCATCGGCTGATGCACCTGTGGAAGGCCGGCGACGTGGTGAAAGTAGATGAATATCTGAAC
>CAZYJB010000047.1:0-11440 GCA_964647675.1 uncultured Verrucomicrobiota bacterium
TCAACACTCCCGTGTCCCTGCTCGCGACGGGCGAGGTGTTGATCGCCGGTATCGTCGACGTTTCCGGCGCGAGGGGATCCGCTTCCGCACCCGGACTCGGTGGACCGGGCGGATTCGACGGTGGCGCGCCTGGGTCGGTGGGACTGGCAGCGGGGGACGGACTCGGGCCCGGCGGCGGGAAAGGCGGCACGGCGGTCGATGGCGCGGCCGAGGCCGGGGGAGCGAGCTACGGCCGGGCCACGGCACAGGGCCCTGCGGCGACGCGGGGTGCCACCTACGGAAGTCCTCTGCTCCTGCCGCTGATCGGGGGCTCGGGCGGGGGCGGCGCCTCAGGCACGACCGGTTGGGGCGGCGGTGGCGGTGGCGGCGCCCTGCTCGTGGCCTCCGACACCCAGGTGTCGTTCTCGGGCTCGGGAACGCTGAGATCGCACGGCGGACAAGCTCTCTCCTTCGCCGTCCTCAATACCGGTTGCGGCGGCGCGATCCGAATCGTGGCGCCCGTCGTCTCCGGAACCGGGTTCATCGACGTCCGTGGCAACGCGGGCTCGGAAGGCTGTGGCGACGGCAGGATTCGCGTGGACGCCTTGGACCGCTCGGGGCTCGGACTCTTGTTCTATCCCCAGGAAGTCGCGTCGGTCGGCGGTCTGATGGTGGTTTCGCTCGATCCGCTACCACGGCTCGATGTGCTCGCTGTGGCGGGACGGACGGTTCCCTTGGACACCCCGACTCAGGTGCTTCTGCCCACCGGCAGTGCCGCGGTCCAACCCATCCGGATCCAAGCGCGGGACTTTGGTCAGAAGATTCCGATCCGCGTCGTCTTGACCCCCGACAGCGGTGCGTCCACGACCTACGACGCCGAGATCGACAACGGTGCCGCCAATCCCGGCGAAACGACTGTCAACGCCACCTTCCCCGTCAACGTCCTCACTCACATTCATGTGTTCAACCGGTGAGAGGCACTTGCTCAAGGACCACCATGAAGTCGTCGCGGGCGAGCGGCCCGCGCTGAAGGGCGTGGCGACTGGTGTCGCTGGAGCGTTCGAGCGCCGCCTGGACGGCGACGGCTACGAGGGAAGTCGTCGCGGGCGAGTGGCCCGCGCTGAAAGCCGTTGGCTACGACGTGGCGCGTTTCTGGAGCACCTGGTCGGCGAGGACGCCAAGGAGCACGACGGCGCCCATGACGGCGAAGTTCAAAGAGCTGGGGATGCCGAGCAGGTTCACGAGGTTCTGCAACACCTGCAGCAGCGCGGTGCCGATCAGGATGCCGATGACGGAGCCCTCGCCGCCGCGCAGGCTGCACCCGCCCAGCACGGCGGCCGCGATGCCGTAGAGCTCGAAAAAATTGCCGTGGTTCGAGGGCGAGATGGAGTTGGTATAGAACGCGAAGAGGACGCCGGCGATGCCGGTGAGCAGTCCGGCGATGATGTAGCTGCTGGCCACCACGCGGCGGGTGTTGATGCCCGAGAACCGCGCCGCTTCCTCGTTGCGCCCAACGGCGAGCAGGTAGCGTCCGTACACCGACCGGTGCAGGACGAACCACATCACGACGGAGACGATCACGAGGATGACGAAGGGCATGGGAATCCCCTCGAACCGCGTGGTCCCGGAGGCATCCACGGTGCGAAAGAGGCGTCCGGCGGCGAGGAAGCGCAGCGTCTCGAAACCTTCCGCGTTGCCGAATCCCTTGGTGTTGTCGCCGGCCACGAATCGCGCGAGGCCGCGGTAGAGGAGGAGTCCGCAAAGCGTGATGATGAAGGGCTGGATGCGCAGACGCGTGATGAGCGCGCCGTGTCCCCAGCCGAGCACCATGGGAATGGCGACCGCGGCGAGGGCGGCGAGGGGCCAGACCCAGTTCCATTCCTTGAGTGCCATGGCCAGCAGGACGCCGCTGAGCGCGAACATGGAACCGACGGAGAGATCGATGCCGCCGGTGATGATGACCAGGCCGAGGCCGAGGCTGAAGATGCCGAAGAGCCCAACCACGTTGGCCATGTTGGTCAGGTTCACGGGCGAGATGAACTTGGGGTTGAGCACCGCGGTGACGACGCACAACGCCAGCAGGAGAATCGAGATGCCGAGTTCCTTCTTCATGTCGCGCGGGGTCTCTCCTTCCCTTCGGTCACCGGTTCGCGGGCCGCGGAAACACGGCGTCCCACCGCGAGCTGCATGATGTTCTCCTCGGTGCAGTCGCCGTGAGCGAGGACGCCGGTGATGCGGCCTTCGTGCATGACCGCCACGCGGTCGCTCACGTGCAGCACTTCCTCCATATCGCTGCTGATCATGAGGATGACCGTCCCGCGCGCGGCGAGTTCGCGCATCAGCCGGTAGATCTCGGCCTTGGCACCGACGTCGATGCCGCGGGTGGGTTCGTCGAGGATCATCACCTGCGGCGACATGGCCAGCCACTTGCCGAGCACCACCTTCTGCTGGTTGCCGCCACTGAGCGTGGCGACGCGCGCTGAAGGCGAAGGAGTCTTGATACGCAGCGACGTGATCTGTTCCTGCGCCATACGGCGCTCCTGCGCGCGGTCGATGAGGAACCAGCGCGCGAACATTCCGAGCGAGGGCAGGCTGATGTTCTCCTCCACCGTCATGCTCACCACGAGCCCTTCTCCGCGGCGGTCCTCGGGAACGAGATAGAGGCCCTGCGCCAGAGCCGCTGCAGGATGCGCGCAGGGCAGCACCGCCGTTCCCAGTTCGACGCGGCCCGTGGCGCGCGGGTCGAGCCCGACCAGCGCCTTGGCCATCTCAGAACGTCCGGCGCCCACCAGCCCGGCGAACCCGAGAATCTCGCCCCTCGCCGCATCGAAAGATACCGGTCGTTTGGGATAACGCGTGGAACACAGATCGCGCACGCGCAGATGGGCGCCGGTCCACGGCCGGGCGGCGGCGGTGACACGCCCCTGGGCCAGCTCGCGACCCACCATGAGGCCCACGATGCGATCATGGCGGATGTCGTCACCGGCCAGCTCCCCCGCGATGCGGCCATCGCGCAGCACCACCACGCGGTCGGCGCAGCGTTCCACTTCGCCGAGGCGGTGCGAGATGTAGATGATGCTGACGCCCTGGGCGCTGAGTTCGCCGATCAGCTCGAGCAGGCGTTCGGTTTCCTGGAGCGTGAGGCTGGACGTCGGTTCGTCCATGATCAGCACCCGCGATTTCAGCGAAAGCGCCTTGGCGATCTCGACCATCTGCTGCTGCGCGATCGAGAGGTCACCGAGTCGCGTGGAGGGCGGGATGTCGAGTCCGAGGCGGCGCAGCAAGGGCACGGTGTCGGCCTCGATCTGGGCGCGGTCGATGAGCTGGAACGGACGCGACCTCGGCTCGCGTCCGAGGAACACGTTGGCCGCGACGTCGAGGTTGTCGAGGACATTGAGTTCCTGGTGGATGAAGGCGACACCCTGGGCGATGGCGTCGCGCACGGACGCGATGCACACCGGATGGTCGTCGATGCGGACCTCCCCGGCGTCGGGTTGGTGCACGCCGCCGAGAATCTTCATCAGCGTGGACTTGCCGGCGCCGTTCTCGCCACACAAGGCCACGACCTCACCGACGCCCACCTCGAGGCTCACGCCGTCCAAGGCGCGGACCCCGGGGAACCCTTTCGAGATCCCGCGCATGGACAGCAGGGGCGCGGGCATCGCCGTCACTTGCCGAGCTGCTTCTTCAGGCGGGCCTGGAACTCGGCGACGCTGTCTTTGCGGATGCTGAGCGTGGGCACGATCTGGCGGCCGCCGGCGAGGGCCGTCTTGTCGCCCTGCAGATGCTTCGCCATGCGCGTGATCGCTTGACGTCCGAATTCGTACGGCTGCTGGACCACCGTGCCGTGGATCAGCCCGGAAGCGACACCGTTCAGCGTCTCATCCTCCTCGTCGAAGCAAACGATCTTCACCTTCCCGCCCTTTCCCGAGGATTTCACGGCGTTGAGGATGGCCGGGCCGTTGTAGCTCCAGAGACCGACGAGGCAGGCGACGTCGGGGTGCTGCACAATGGTGTCCTCGACATTCTTCTGGGCGCGCACGCGGTCGGTTTCGTCGGTGCGCACATCGATCACCTCGATCCTGGTGCCCTGGATTTCCTGTTTGATGCCGGCGAAGCGTTCCTTCGCGTTCTGCGCATCGAGTGTGCCGACGAAGAGCATGATCTTTCCGCCATTGGGCAGGGCTTCCTTGAGGAGTTTGCCCGCTTCGATGCCGGCCGCGGTGTTGTCGGTGCCGATGTAGCAGACGCGCTTGCTGGCGGGTGCATCGCTGTCGTGGCAGATGAGCAACGTCTGACCGGCCACGCGATTGAGCATCTCGGTCTGGTTCGCGGGATCGACCGGGCTGACGGCGATGCCGTCGATGCCCTTGGCGACGAGATCGTCGAGGATTTGCTGTTGTTCGGCCGCGGTCCCGCCGGAGGGAATCCGGAAGTCCACCGAGACATTGCCAAGTTCCTTTTCGGCCTCGGTCGTGCCGGCGCGCGCGATGGTCCAGAAGCTGGAGGCGTTGTTGGGAACAAAGGCGAGCCTGAGCTGGCGGCCGGTGCCTGCCGCGGGGCTGGCGGCCGGGGTTGATCCGGACGGAGAGGCGGGGGAATCGCCCTGACCGCAACCGGTGAGGAGCCAGGCGAGGGCCGCCGAGCAGGCGAGCCATCCAAAGGTGCGCGTGTTCATGCTCATGTTGGGGGAAGGGTTCTGACCCGGAGCTGCGGGGCGCGGGTGGGTCGAGCCCGTGGACGCCTGGATGGCGTCAGGGTACGAGGGTCCTGCGGACGCTGGGGTCATTTCGCCGACGGTAGGGATTGGGGAGGACCTTGCGAAGCAAATGATGGCGAATGAGGAAGGTGGGAGAAGAAAGGAAGGCCGAGATAGATCGGGGTCCGGGGCGGAGCTCGTGACGCACCTGGGGGAAGAGGTGAGTGAAGTGCGAGGCGTGGCGAGCGCGGCGGACGAAAGCGGGACGGGGGAATCGCGCAGCCCGCCTGGCGTCTCGCCGGCTCGGTCCGGCGAGACGGGGCGAGTCACCCGATTGACACGCGGAGCGGCGACCGCCAAACAGGGCGGGCCGTCCGGTCTGCCGGCGGCACCCCAGTCGCATGTCCCAAGATCCGTCGTCGCCAGCCAAACCCACGCCCGCTTCCACCCCGGTCCCGCTCACCGACTCGGGCGCCTCGCCCGCGGAAGCCGTCGGGGCATCCCTCGCTTCCGCCGAGCTGGCCAGGGATCTCGTGGCGGCGACGGCGTTGCTGGAACGCGTGGCGGCGAACCGCGCGCTGCTGGCGGCCCTGCCGGCGGAGCAGCGGGTCCGCCTCCTGACCGCCGCCGCGGAAATCTACTGTCCCGATGTGCGCGAACGCCGGCGTCTGGTGAAGGCGAAGGTGCGGCAGCGGCGCGAGGAGAAGATTCAGCGCGATCAGGTCCAGCTCGACGACACGGGCATCCGGAAGTTGAGGCGTGAAAAAGTGTTCACCACGCCGAACGTGTTTCCGCCGCTCGGCTTCGCGCAGGAGGAGGTCCGCGACGATCCGGAGTTCCGCGAGGTCGTCGAGCCGCAGAACTGCTACGTCTGCAAGCAGAACTTTACGAAGGTCCATTCGTTCTACGACCAGCTCTGCCCGGCGTGCGCCGAGTTCAACTACGCCAAGCGTGGCGAACTGGCCGACCTGCGTGGACGCGTAGCGCTGCTCACCGGTGGCCGCGTGAAGATCGGTTATCAGACGGGCATCAAGCTGCTGCGGTGCGGTGCGCACGTCATCGTCAGCACGCGGTTCCCGCGCGACGCAGCGATGCGTTACGCGGCCGAGCCCGATTTCAAGGACTGGGGGCACCGGCTGGAAGTCTTCGGACTCGACCTGCGCCACACGCCGAGCGTCGAAGCGTTCTGCCGGCACGTGCTGACCACGCACGCGCGTCTCGACTTCATCATCAACAACGCCTGTCAGACGGTGCGGCGCCCGCCCGATTTCTATCAGCACATGCTGGCGCGCGAGACGGCGTCGATGGAGTCGATGCCGGCGGCCGCACGCGCGCTGCTCGGAGCCTACGAGGGATTGCGCGGTTATCACATGCTGCCGGAGGCCGATGCGGCGGTGGTCACGCGGCGCCTGTCGGAGGTCGCCGGCCTCACCCACGCCGCCGAGCTGTCGCAGGTGCCATTGCTGCCCGACGAACTCGAGGCGCAGAAGCAGCTCTTCCCTGAAGGGCGCCTCGACCAGGACCTTCAACAGGTCGACCTGCGCGAGCGCAATTCCTGGCGCCTCACGCTCGCCGAGGTGCCGTCCGTCGAGCTGCTCGAAGTCCAGCTCGTCAACGCCATCGCGCCCTTCGTGCTCAACGCGCGGCTGAAGCCGCTGCTCCTGCGCACGCCGGAGCGCGACAAGCACATCGTCAACGTGTCGGCGGTCGAAGGTCAGTTCTATCGCAAGTACAAGACCACGCGGCATCCGCACACCAACATGGCCAAGGCGGCGCTCAACATGATGACGCGCACCTCGGCCGCGGACTACCAGGTGGACGGCATTCACATGAACGCGGTGGACACCGGCTGGGTGACGGACGAAGACCCGGCGCAGATCGCGGCGCGCAAGCAGAAGGACCATCGGTTCCATCCCCCGCTGGACATCGTCGATGGCGCGGCGCGCATCGTCGACCCGATCATTTCGGGCTTCAACACGGGCGTGCACGTGTGGGGGAAGTTCCTGAAGGACTACAAGCCGGCGGACTGGTGAGAGCTGTGGAACGAGTTCTCCGGCTTTCGCATTGCCAAGGGAGTGATCGCTCCGCAACGTGACGCCCGCTCTTTGACCGCCGGAGCGTCGCCCGTTCCGGCATTCAGCAGACATCGTCCAGTGTCAGGGAACCCCGTGTGATTCGGGGACGGTCGCGCCACTGTATCGGGTTACAGACTCCCGGAAGCCACTGCGCCGCAAGGCGTGGGAAGGCGGGAGCGAGGTATGAGACCCGGAGTCAGGATATCGGCTGGAAGATGCTCATCGCGTCCCCGTAATCGGCTCGGTTGAGCGGATTGCGCGGGCGACTTCTCCGCCAAAGAGAAGGATGAGGCCAGCCCCGCCGTGAGTGCGGATGGGGAGTCGAGTTTGAGCGCCTTCATTCTTTGCTTCGGTGGCAGGGAGGAAGGCGTTTTGTGTTTCGGCTCCGGCCGTACTGGACTCCGCCCGATCTCCCCGCCCCGACTGGTCTCGCACAGGTATCCCGGGTTCGTCAGCGGAAGGACGGCCCAGTCGCAGAACCGTCGAGTCCATGAATCCTCGTTTCGCCCTTGGGCTGGCTCTCGCCAGCCTCGCCCCCGCTTGCCCCGAACAGGCGCAGGCCCAGACTGCCGCTTCGATCCTTCACTATGAGCCGGGCACCGGCTACGCCGTGGAGTTCGGTAGCGGCATCGGCTACACCAACACCGCCGCTTTGCTGGGTTTTCCCGCCACGCATACCGTCGAGATCGAATACGGATCTGAAATCACGCCCTTCGCGCCACCCTACGAGAAGGAGCAACTGCTCTCGCTGGGCACCAACGGCACCGTAACGGTGAAGCTGGACTCCCCCATCTTCAACGACCCGGCGAATCCATTCGGCCTCGACTTCAGCATCTTCGGCAACACGGGGTTCCTGATCACCAACGGGAACTACTCGGGTGGCGGCATCACCGGTGGATTCATTTTCGGCGGAAACAGCGGCACGACGCGCGTCTCGGTCAGCGCCGATGGAACCACCTTTTATCCGCTCGATCCGAATCTCGCCCCCACGGCCGATGCGCCGCTGCCCTCGGATGCCGCCGGGGATCCGTTGCAGCCGGTGAATCCCACCCTCGACGGCGCGGACTTTGCAGGATTGGGATTGCCCGACATCCGCCGACTCTATGGCGGCAGCGGGGGCGGCACGGGGTTCGATCTCGCCTGGGCCCGCGATGCGCAGGGTCAGCCGGTCGCGCTCTCCCGCGCCGAATACGTCCGCATCGACGTCCTGACCGGCAAATCGGAGATCGACGCGATCACCGCGACCCTGGCGCGACCGCCGGGCGAGGGCTTCACCGAGACATTTGCGGACGATCCGACCGCACGCGGCTGGGCGGTGCACGGAGAGACCTCGTTGTTCCGTTGGGACGCCGCGCGTCGCGCGATGCAGGTCACATGGGATTCGACGCGCACGAACTCGTATTACCATCGCGCCCTGGGCACCACACTGACCGCCGCCGATGCGTTCTCGTTCACCTTCGATGTCACCCTCGACGCCATCACCCCGGGGGTCGATCCGGCCAAGGCCACCGCGTTCCAGATTGCAGTGGGGCTGTTCAATTACCGGGAGGCCACTCGTGCGGATTTCTTCCGCGGCACCGGACTGGACGCGCAGCACGGCGCGCGAAGTGTGCTGGAGTGGAATTATTTTCCTGACACGGGATTTGGCACCACGCTGTCGCCGTCGATCTTCGCCACCAACAACGCGGCGCAGATCGCGTTTACCTTTCCGTTCGACCTGACCGTGGGTGTTTCCTACCGCGTGACCATGGAGTACTCACCGTCGAACCGCGTGCTGCGCACCACGATGCTTGCCGATGGCGCGCCCATGCCGGCGATCAAGGATGTGTTGATTCCTGCGAGCGACCCCTTCGATTTCCGACTCGATACGCTGGGGATTGCTTCATACAGCGATGCCGGGCAGTCGGGTGATTTTGCGGGTTCCATCCGCGCCAACGGCTGGATCGACAACGTGCGGGCCAGCGTGCCACCGCCGCCTGCGCTGGGGCGGTTGGCGTTCAGCGGTGGCGTTCCCGAGGCGCGGCTTGTGGGGCGCAAGGGATGGACCTACACGCTCGAGCGCACCACCGACTGGAAGTCGTGGACGGATGCGGGATCGGTCGCGGCAACCGACGGGGGCGAACTCGTCTTGCGCGACGCCTTGCCCGCCGCACCCCAGGCGTTCTATCGCGTGCGCGCGGTGTTGCCCTGAGAGCCATGTCCCGCGACTGCCCGATCTCCGGAAAGGGGGAGGATGCGATGGAACGCTCCGATGGATCGGGTGCGAATTCGCCCGTGGAACGTTCGGAGTGCCCGCTGTGTGGCCGCGCCAACCAGTGTCAGCTCTGCACCATCAGCCCCTACAAGGGATCCTGCTGGTGCGAGCGGATGCGCATTCCGGAGGAACTGCTGGCGCGCGTCCCGACGGCGTGGCGCGGCGAAGCCTGTGTGTGTCTGGAGTGCGTGCAGGCGTATCATCGCGAGCGTGTGGCGCGGCAGCCGGAGGTGGCGGGCCCCGGGGATTTCACCCTCGAACCCGGCGGGTTGGTGGTCTTCACCGCGGCGTACCTGCTTCACCGCGGGTATTGCTGCGGATCCGGCTGCCGGAATTGTCCGTATCCACCCGGGGCCGGAAGGTAGGGCTCGGCGACCTTTTCACCCGGTGTGCGGCGCCGACGAGCCACCGTTCCCGCGCATTCGGACCGAACTCTTTCCCCGGTGGATCGCGAGCTCCGTCTCGCGATTCGGCATCCGAAAGGATGCCGACCATCTACCGATTGCAGGAATCGCGGGGCGGCCTTCGAGGAAGGCCGCCCCGCGTCCTGTTCATCCACCCGTTCCAAAAGGGAAGCGGGAGTCGATCTCCGGCGTGATCAGTCGGTGACGTCGATGCGTCGCGGCTTCACCTCCTCGCGTCGGCCGAGTTGCAAGGTGAGCACACCCTGGTCGATGCGTGCGGTGATCCGCTGCGTGTCGATCTCGGGATGGAGTTCGAACACACGTCGGAAATCCGCCGAGCTCGATTCGCGATAGCGCACGGTGTCCTGCTTTGGCGCAGCGCTTCGTCGGCCGAGGAGTGTGAGCTCGTTCTGATCGAGGTAGATCTCGAGTCCATCCCGGGTAACGCCCGGCATGTCCGCCTCGACCAGGTAGCCGTCCTCGGTTTCGTAGATGTTGACCGTCGGGACGACGTAGTTTTGTGCCTGCTCGGGCGTCGCAGTGGAGTTCTTCGCAGGGGTCGCTGTATTCATGGTTGGTTATCGGTTTGAGATTGGGGTTTTGACGGTGAGAGCTGCTCCCGGCCCCCGCGTCCCCGTCCCGCCTCGCGGGCGGTCGGGGAGCGAGGTTTTCGGGAGGCGTTGATTACTCGGCACTCACCGCGATTTGCTTCGGTCGTGCCTCCTCGGAGACCGGCAGGCTGATGGTCAGGATGCCGTCCTTGTAGGCGGCCTTCGCGCGGCTCGGTTCGACCGACTTGGGCAGGGTGACCGAGCGATGGAATCGCCCTTCAAAGCGTTCGGTGCGATAGCCCGAAGCCTTCTCGCGGCGATCTTCGAGTCGGCGTTCGCCGGAGACCGAGAGCACGCCGTCATGGAGGGCGATGTTGAAGTCCTCCTTCTTCATGCCCGGCACCTCGAGCTTAACCACGAGGTTCTCGGCGTCCTCGTACACGTCGAGGGCGGGCGCCCAGACATTGAAGAACTGGGTGCCGAAGGGTGAAGCCGTCGCTTCGAAGAGGTGGTTGAGCTCCTGCTGCAGTTGCGCAAACGCACCGAGGCCGGACTGACGGCTGAGGTTGGCGGGACGATGAGTCTTGATGAGTGTCATGTTGGTATCTCCTGTATCCGTTCTGCGCTCACTATTGCTTAAGCCGTGCCATGCCGATCGAGGGCGCTTGAAATGATTATAACTACATGATGGAAAGCAAATTAGCGCAGAACACAGACCCCCTGAACGCCCACCGGATAAGAGCCATTATGACCCTACTGGAAGTGCCATTTCTCGTTAGGGACATAATGTCTCTATGGAGCTGAAAAGGAGAGGGTGGGTAGGAAGGTTGGTCCGGGGGATCCCCCTCGAAAGTCAGAGCGCGGGAAAGCGGGGGGTTGGGGCAGCCTCGGGTTCGTGCCGCGGGCTGTTGCCCGAGAAAAACGCCACCGACCCACCCATGAACCTCTTTCGATGGATCCTCGCCGGCGGTTTGGTGTTGGCGGCCGCGGCCTGGGGAGCGCTCTTCATCCTGGGCAGTCAATTCCGGCGCTCCTTCGGCGCCTCCGAGAACAACCTGTTGATTGCCGTGGTGCCCATGGTGATCGCTGTGGGTCTGGCGTGGTGGCTCATCCGAAAGTCATGAACCGGGCCTTGCTTCTCCTCCTGTCCCCCGAGTGCGTGCTCGCGCTGCTGACCGCCGTCATCTTTGCGCTCTGTGCGCGGCATCCGTCGGGCGAAGGCGAGGATCTGCGCGTGCTGGAGCGCTGGGTGATGATCCTGCCCTTCGTCGTGGTGCCGCTGGCCTACGCCACCGTTTTCGCGCCGGGCGCCCGAAACTGGTGGTGGTGGGGACGCGCCTTTGTCTTCACGTTCGTGACCCTGGCCGTCTGTGCGGGCCGGATCATTTCCGGCTTCGGCACGGGGGCGAAGGGGCAGGATGCCGCGTTCATCCTGGTGATCACCTTCGGACTGATTGGCGCCTCACTGGCCGCGGCGG
>CAZYJB010000048.1:0-11401 GCA_964647675.1 uncultured Verrucomicrobiota bacterium
CACGCCGCTTTCCCGGCGTCGTCGGGCCCCCCAAGACCCACCGCGCCCGTCTCCATGGCCGGGACCGCCGACACCTCACCCGCCTCTGCGGGAGATGTCCGCCCATCGTCGCCATCTATCCTGATGCTCATCCTTCGACCTGTCCTGTAGTCCTGCCAGCGCCATGTCTTCCCTGCCACTCTGGTCCGGTACCGATCACTGTCCACTGACTTACGGGGAACAAGCATCCGCGGCCCGACGCCCCACCGCCTGCCCGGCCCGGAATCCCCGGATGCCCAGCCCGGCGCCACGTCGCGGCCTTTCGCACGCCCACCCCACTTCGAACAGGCGCCTGCCCGGAGCCAGCCCCACACCGACTCCGAGCATGCATCCCATTGCGGTACCGACCGTTACAACTCCCCAATCGCCGACATTCACCACTGTTGGTTGCTACCGTTGTTCAGGCCCACAACCCCCACGCTCCTTGACGTCACAGGCGGATAACGGAAGCAACGACATGAATCTTACAGAAATAATGTAATAAAAATGAAGTAAGAAATTTGCCTGTTTGAATTCCTTAGTCGGTCAGGCGCTCTCCTTTCATCGGTCGTCGGTTCACGGTCCCTTGCTCTTGCTCTCCAACCGGATCTCTCCCAGCACCATGCCGCGATCCACCGCCTTGCACATGTCGTACACGGTCAACGCCGACACCGACACCGCGGTCAGGGCCTCCATCTCCACCCCGGTCCCCCCGGTGGTCGCAGTCCGCGCCCGGATCAGCAACCGGTCCCGACTCGCCGGCACCTCGAAACTCACGTCGCAGTGAGTCAATGCCAGCGGATGACACAGCGGAATCAGTTCCGCGGTGCGCTTGGCCGCCTGAATTCCCGCAATCCGGGCCACGGCCAGCACGTTGCCCTTGGCCACCCCCTGGCGCTCCATCAGTTCCAACGTGCTCGGTGCCAGCCGGATCTCCCCGGACGCCACCGCCTCACGCTTCACCGGCGGTTTCGCCGAAACGTCCACCATGCGCACTTCGCCGTGCGCATCCACATGCGAGAACTCAGCCATGACCAAACAGTGTCCGCACGCCGCCGGGAATCAACCTCCTCCAAAGGGGCAACCCGAACGGTGCGGATCCTCCCAGAATCATCGACTCTCACCACCCCGGTTCCGTTCGAGGTGCGGTCAGGGTTTCAGCCCTGTCCCGCTGACTTGCCGGCACGCTGCTGTGCGAAAAACCGGCGCAACAAGGCACGGCATTCCTCCTCGCGGACGCCGCCGAGCACGTCGCACTGGTGATTGAAGGCAGGGAACTGCAGGAGGTTGAGCACGCCTCCGCCGCAGCCCGATTTCGCGTCCCGGGCGCCGAAGACGACGCGTCCCATGCGCGCATGCACCAGGGCCCCGGCGCACATCGGGCAGGGCTCCTTGGTGACGTACAGGGTGCACTCGTTCAACCGCCAGTCGCCCAGGCCCGATTCCGCCTGGGTGATGGCCAGCATCTCGGCGTGCGCGGTGGCGTCTTTGAGAAGTTCCACCTGGTTGAACGCACGCGCGAGGATGCGTCCCTCGCGCACCACCACGGCGCCGATCGGCACCTCCTCGGCGTCCGCGGCGCGCAGGGCCTGGCGCAGCGCTTCGCCCATGAAGTAATGGTCACTCTGAAGGTCGATTAGCGGGTCGGTCATGCGGGATCGCGCCGTTGCGGGGTCGCGGCCGCTCACTTCAACGCGGCGGCCGGCTCGTTTCCAGCGTCCATTCGTGCCGCTCACCCCCGAGACACCGGCAGTGCGCCGCAAAGAAACCGCCACGATGCTCCCAGAACCAGGGCCAGATCCGCTCGCGATCCGTGCCGGGGACCGGCAGGGCCGCCAGTTCCGAGCACGTCACAAAACGGAAGCGTCCCTCGGGAATATCCGGCGGGCAGTCGGCGAGCCTGGGCCGGATCTCGAACAGGAACATGAGCCAGTGCGCCGAACCTTCGTACCCGGACTCGCTGACCATGCCGGTCAGATGCAGATCGGAACTCTCCAGGGTGAGTCCGAGTTCCTCGGCCGCCTCCCGGACCGCGCATTGGTGAGGCGATTCACCGGTGGCGGTGAGAAGCTTGCCTCCGGGCGGGCTCCACAAGCCGCGGTTGGGCTCGCGCGTGCGCTCGAGCAGCAGCACACGACCACGGTCGTCGAAGGCGTAGAGCAGCGTCGCGATCTTGTAGGGCAACGCGGCGGCGCTATCCGAGGAACGAGCAGACATATTCGCAGATGCCTTCCGGCACCTCGATGGTGAAGCCGCTCTTCCCCGGCACGTCGAACGCCTGTCCGACGCCGTACTCGGAGGTGGCGCCGCCGGCATCCTGCTTCACCCGGCAACGGCCCGCCACGATCTCCATGCGCTCGGCCTGATCGGTGCCGAAATGGTATGAGCCGGGATAGATGAGCCCGAGCGTCTTGCGCGATCCGTCGGCGAACAGGATCGAGTGACTGACGACGCGTCCGTCGAAGTAGACGTTGGCCTTGGCGATTGCGGTGACGTTCGTGAACTGCGCAGGAGCAGACATGCCGAGTCAGGATGCGGGGCGGCACGAAAAAAGCGAGCGCGTCGGCGGCGTCGCGGTGGCCCGCGAGACCCCGGAACCCGGGTTGGCGGCCAGGTGCTGGCAGATCTTGAACACGACCTCCGGCGTGCCCGCCACGCGCAGCGGCGCGTCCAGCCCCGCCGACAACTGCTCGGCCGTGAATCCGCGGCCGGGCGCGGCCCGGAGCACCTTCACCACGGCCGATTGCACCTCAAGGATGCCCGCCGCCGCCTTCTTGCCCGCCTCCACGCCGGGCTGGTGGTAGGCATTGATGCGCACCAGCGCGGCGTACAACCCGACCGCGCGCTCGTAGAGGGCGATGAGCACGCCGAGCGTGAAGGCATCGAGCCGCCCGAGCGTGATCGTCACGGATTCGCGACCTTTCTCGTGCAGAGCGGCACGCGTTCCGAGCAGAAACCCGCTCAGGTAATCGCCCGAGGTGATCCCGGGCTCGAGTTCGATCGACACGCCGTCCCGGTCGCGCAACACCTCGATGAACGTGGCGAAAAAATTGGGAAGTCCCTCGCGCAACTGCTGCACATAGGCGTGCTGGTCGGTGGAACCCTTGTTGCCGTACACCGCGATGCCCTGGTTGACCACACGCCCGTCGAGGTCGAGCTCCTTGCCCAGCGATTCCATGATCAACTGCTGCAGGTAGCGCGCCATGAACTCGAGGCGGTCCTTGTAAGGCAGCACGACCATGTCCTTCGCGCCGCGCCCCGCTCCGGCATGGTGCCAGGCCAGCGCGAGCAGCGCCGCCGGGTTCTCTGACACCTCGGCACGACGCGTAAGGGCGTCACACGCGCGCGCGCCCGCCAGAAGCTGGTCGATGTCGAGGCCCTGCAACGCGGCCGGCAACAAACCGACCGCCGAGGTCACGCTGGTACGTCCCCCCACCCAGTCCCACATCGGGAATTGCCGCAACCAGCCGTCCCGCTTCGAGAGGGTGTAGAGCGAGCTCTTCTCGGAAAACTGCGTCACCGCGACCGCATGCTTCGCGAAATCCAGGCCCCGCGCGCGATACGCCGCCGCCACTTCCAGCATGCCGTTGCGCGTTTCGGGCGTGCCGCCGGACTTTGAGATCACCAGCACGAGGGTGCGGTCGAGTTCCTCGCCCAGCGTCTCAAGTGTGCGGTCGATGCCATCGGGATCCGTGTTGTCCAGGAAGTACGGACGCAGCCGGTCGCGCTTGGCGCTGCCCAGCGCATTGGCCACCAGCAGCGGACCCAACGCCGACCCGCCGATGCCGATCAGCAGGACGTTCCTGAACGCACCGCCACGACCCTGCGTTCCGCCGGAATGCACGTCCGCCGCGAACGCCTTCACGTCTGCGATGGCGCCACGGATGGCGTCCGCAAGATCCGCCTTGGGCGCCAGTGCGGCCTCGCGCAGCCAGTAGTGGCCCACCTGGCGGTTCTCATCCGGATTGGCTATCGCGCCCGCCTCCAGCTCCTGCATGCGCGTGAGCGCGCCCTGCATGGGCTTGCTCATGCGCGCCACAAAATCGGGCTCCCAGAACAGCCGGCTGAAATCGAGCGCGAGATCGCACTCGGGAAACTCGCGGTAGTCGGTTTCGAATCGGGACCACGCACCAGCCGCGGAAGACGGTACTACGTTCATCGCGGGCGGACGCTAGCAACCACCCCCCGGGCGATGAAGGGATTTGTGCTCATGGAAACCCGGAGCCGGACGGCGGCACCGGTATATCCATCTGGGAGAAGCTACGTTCCCTACTTCGGAGGCAGCACCGAAAGCAGCTCGATCTCGAAGAGCAGGGTCGAGTTCGGCCCGATGTCGGATCCGGCACCGCGCTCGCCGTAAGCGAGGTTCGAAGGGATTGCGACCTGCCATTTGTCGCCTTCCTTCATCAACTGCAGGATCTCGGTCCAACCCGGGATCACCTGGTCGACGCCGAACTCGGCCGGTTCGTTGCGTTCCACGGAGCTATCGAACACCGTGCCGTCGATGAGCTTGCCGGTGTAGTGGACCTTCACCGTGTCGCTCGCCTTGGGCGTCTTGCCCGCGCCGGACTTCACCACTTTGTATTGCAACCCGGTCGTGGTGGTCTTCACGCCTTCCTTGGTGGCATTGGCCGCGAGATACTCCTTCCCGGCCTTGGTGTTTTCCTCGCCCGCCGCCTTGGCACGGGTCTGGGCCTTCTCCCGTTCCTGATTCTGAAACTCGCTCAGCACCTTCTGCATCTCCTCCGGCGTCAGGGCCGGCTTCCCCGACAACGCGTCGGCGATGCCCGCGGCGAGCGCCTTCGGATCCAGATCCAGCTTCTGGCGCTTCATGTTGGTGCCAATGTCGACGCCGATGCTGTAGCTCACCTTGGACTTGGTGTCCTTGAGGTCGGGCGCGGTCTGCGCGAAGGCGACGAACGGGATCAACGCGGTCGTGAAAACGATGGGAAGGCGATGGTTCATGAATCGGGCGGCGGGTGCAGGCACCTCGCGCGGGCGCACCGTCCGGGATCGCCCGTCCGCCGTCAACGGCACAGTCAACGCCAAAACCCAGGGTTTCGGGCTTGCTGGGCGGCATGAATCCATGATGTCTCACACCCGCTCGTCGCCATGGCCTCCCGTCGCCCGACCACGCCCCCGTCCGGGTCCCGTCCGCGGAGTTCGGACCGCCTCGGCGGCGCGCGCATGCCAGCGTTGTTGCCCGCCCTGCTCTTCATCTCCGGCGCCGTCGCCCTCGTCTATCAGGTGGTCTGGCAACGCCAGCTCGCGCTCCTGCTCGGTAGCGCCTCGACCGCCACCGCCGCGGTGCTCGCCGCCTTCTTCGCCGGGCTCGGCCTCGGCAGTTGGCTGCTCGGAAATCGCCTCAGCCGCGCCACCCGCGCGCTCCGATGGTACGCCGCCCCTGGCGCTGCTTGGCGTCGCGCTTCCCGCCCTGATCGAAACCGCCGGAAGCGACCTCACGCGTGGAGCAGGTGCTCTTGTGGGCCGTCTTCTCGGCGCGAACATCGCCGGCTGTGTCGCGGGTGCTCTGCTGGCCGGGTTCGTCCTACCGCAGTTCCTTGGACTCTGGCTCGCCATCGTGGCTGCCGGCGCCCTGGCGATGGCGCCTGGATTCCATCTCGCGCGAGCTCCGGCGACGTCCAACCCGTGCCGGCGGGCCAAGGTCGTGGGTTCCATCGTGCTGGCGCTGGTCGTCGCCGCCTTGGTGTCACCCGCCGCCGCACGACTGCCGCGCGTGCGACTCGCCGTCAACCAGGGCGAGCGGCTCCGCGCGCTCACCGCAGGCACGCACGGGATTGTGGCTGTGACCGAACGACCCGGATCCCGCCGCCTCAAGCTCAACAACCACTACGGCCTCGGGGGCACGCTTTCGATCGGCGACCAGCGCATGCAAGCCCACATCCCCTTGCTGGTGCATCCGAACCCCGACGTCGTGGGCGTCCTCGGACTCGGCACTGGTCTCTCGGCCAGTGGGATCCGGTTTCATTCGCACTCCCGCGCCGACGTGGTCGAACTCGTGCCGGAGGTCATTCATGCGGCGCGCGCGTATTTTGGAGAAGCCACCGGCGGATTCCTGGACAGTCCGCGCACCCGACTCATCCCCGACGACGCACGTCACTTCCTGCGCGCGGGTGGAGTCACATTCGATGTGATCCTTGGGGACCTGATCGTTCCGTGGCGCCAGGGCGAGGGCGCGCTCTTCACCCGTGAACATTTCCTGGCCGCGCGCGCTTCGCTGCGTCCTGGCGGTGTCTTCTGTCAATGGATCCCCATGTTCCAGGTGTCGCAGCCCGAGTTTCAGATTCTGCTGCGCACCTATCTCTCCGTCTTTCCCGAGGCCCAGCTCTGGCGCGGGGATTTCTCGCCCACGCGCCCGGCTCTGGCCCTGGTGGCGACCCGCGATCCCGATTCGTCGCGGATTGCACCAGACCCTAACCGACTCGCTGCCCGCCTCGCAGCCCAGCAACCCGATCCCGCCAATCCGCACCTCGCGGAGGTTGCCGGACTCGGATTGCATTTCGTCGGCGTCCTGACCTCGGCCGACCTTGATCCAGGCGAGACGCGGTTGCACACCGAGGACCGGCCGTGGATCGAGCTGCTCGGCCCGACCACGCACGCCGGCGAGCTCAGCTCCCAACTTTTCATCGGGCGCCCGTTGCAGCAGTGGCTCGTCGACCTGCGCACGCGTTCTGAGGCCCGCCTGCCCGGATTGGGAACCGGTACCTGGAATGCTGCGCGGCAGGGCGAGCGCTTGTTCGAGTTCAGCCTGCTGCTTTTGGAACGCCGCGAAGCCGAGGCCCTCGCCGTGCGGGCCGACCTCGTCCGATCTCTCCCTCCAGCCGTCGCGCGGGGCATCTTCGGCGACGCCGCGAAGTAGAAGCGGGTTGGCAACGCCAACGCGGTTGCCGCCGGCACGGTGCGTGGCGGAAGGAGCTGATCGAGGCGGACGAACGCCGCCAAGCCGGCGCAGTCCAACGGATTTACTGCGCGGCGCGAAGCTGCTCCTGCCACAACGATAGCGCGACGGACATCGAGGGAAACGCCATCTCCGCGGGGTCCACGGACAATGGGTCCAACCAAACCAACCCCGCCACGTCGTCGAGCGCGCGCGCCGAATCCGGGTTCACGGCCTCGGCGACGAACATCAGGTCCAGCACCGGATACTCGACCTCCGCGTAGGGGTACCAGTTGGTGTGCGAGCTGAGATAAAGGACCCGGCTCAGCTCCAGTCCGACCTCCTCGCGCACCTCGCGCCGCGCCGCGGTCTCGGCGTCCTCACCGATGTCGATGAACCCGCCCGTCGCCGCCAGCCGGCCCTTCGCCGGGTCCTTCGCGCGCCGGATGAACAGAGCCCGGCCATCGTCCGCGCGCCGGATGAACACCGCTGCGGCCACGGTCGGATTGAAGAAGTACTTCAGTCCGCACCCGCTGCACGCGAACAAGTTTCCCGATGGCGCGGACGCCTGCCGGCAGCCGCAGCGGGGACAATAGTCGAAGAGCTGACTCGGGCGTTTCACGGGATGCGCACCCTCCAATCGTCCATCAATGAGTCAAGCCGGACCGGCGCGACGCCGCTCCCCCGGCCGGGCCAACCGTCCGGGACGGACGCCCCTGCAAAGCGGCAGGAAGCGAGGAAAGGATACCAGGGACACCACGGCAGATGCAGAGCACGCTACCGTTGCTGCCTTCCGGCCCTGGCGGGGTTCGCAAGTCCACATTCCATGGGCCCTGGCGCGGCAAGTGTTGGGTCATCGCCGCGCGACGGGGCAAGCAGATTGTCCGGCCTGCCTTCCTGAAGGGTGGAGCACCACGTCCCTGTGATGCCGAGGGGGTGGCGAAGGGCTTCGGTGACGGCAATGAATGGGGCTCGGCAGGGACGCCTCGCCCTACCCGCGATTCCTTGCGTCAACCTCGGGCTCGACTGCGCCTGCCGTCCCGGCACGCTCCTGCCAGGTTTCCGTTCAACCGCTCCTCGCATGAACCTTTTCCGCCGCCCCCTCCCAACCACGCGCTTCGGCCTCCTGCTCGCGACCTTAACCTGCTGCCCTGCGCTCGCCGCCCAACCAGACGCCGACGGATTCCTGCCCTTGTTCAACGGACGCGACCTCACTGGCTGGGTGAATGCGAACTGCGCACCTGAAACGTGGTCCGTGCGCGACGGCGTGATCGCCTGTACCGGGAAACCCACCGGCGCGCTGCGCACCGAGCGGCACTACGAGAACTTCATCCTCGAAGCCGAATGGCGCCACCTCTCGCGCGGCGGCAACTCCGGCATCTTCCTCTGGGGCACGCCCATTGCCGCTCCCGGCGTCCCGTTCCTGCGCGGCATCGAAGTCCAGGTCCTCGACCACGGTTACGATGCCAAGGGCAAGAACGAGTGGTACACCACCCACGGCGACGTCTTCCCCATCCACGGCGCCACCATGAAGCCGTTCGGACGCCACAACGGCATGCGCAGCTTCCCCTCCGAGGATCGCAGCAAGCCTTCGCCCGAGTGGAACCACTATCGCATCGTCGCGAGCAATGGAGTGGTCCGCCTCTCGGTCAACGGGCGCGAAGTCTCCGGCGGCGAGGACTGCAACTACCGCAAGGGCTACCTCGCGCTCGAATCCGAGGGTGCCCCGGTCGAGTTCCGCAACCTGCGCCTGCGCGAGCTGCCCTCCTCCACTCCCGCCGCTGCCGCCGCCGCCGTCGCCCCGCTCGACCAGGGCTGGCGCCCGCTCTTCACCGGACTCGATCTGCGCGGGTGGAAGACCTCGGAGGCCACTGCCGCACGCTGGAAGGTCCAAGGTGAACGTCTCGCGCTCAGTGCCGGATCCGATCAGGCCGCAGCAACGCTTTGGTCCAGCCACTCACTCGCCTCCGGGGAATGGATCATCGATTGCCGGCTTGCACCGGTGGCGACGAATGCGCCGGCGCCGGCCGTGCCGCGCGTCGTGCTGGGCGACGGTGGCACGGAGATCGAACTGACCGGGGCCGAACCCGGGAAGTATCATCGCTTCGCCATCACGGTGGCGCGCGACGGAATCACCGTGAGTCGGGACGAAACGACCATCGCCACGCTGCCCGCACGGAGCGGGGCCACCGAAGCGCGACCGCTGGGACTCCGCGCCACCGCCGGTGCCGCGGAATTCATGAATCTCTACGCGCGCCCCGCGCTTCCCTAGCTGTCCCTCTGGTGGGTCGTGGCCTCGTGTCACGACTCGATGTCCCGGGGAGATAGCGACCTGGCATTCCCACTCTTGCGTCCCGCGAGGGGACGTCCCTAACGTCGCGCCGTCCCCACGCCCGCGCCATGAAGCCGACCCCTACCCATTCCCTTTCCCGCCGTCGTTTCCTCGCCGGATCCGCCCTCCTGCTCGCCGCGCCCAACGTATTCACGGCCCAGAAGTCGCCGAAAAGGCTCGTGATCGGCGTGGATGGCCATCGCTACGAGGTGATCCACGACTGGGCGCAATTGCCGGACAAGTACTCCTGGCAGACCACCCACAACGTGGCGGTCGATCGGAACGGACAGCTCTATGTCATCCATGAGGGGCGCGAGAACCTGAAGGATCATCCCTCGATCTTCGTCTTCGACTCGCGCGGGCGTTTCGTGCGCGCCTTCGGCAGCCAGTTCCAGGGAGGCGGACACGGACTCGAGGTGCGCACCGAAGGCCGTGAGCAGTTCCTCTACGTGACCGGTTACCAGCAGCTCAAAAACTTCGCCAAGCTGACCCTCAAGGGCGAGGTGGTGTGGGAAAAACGCGCACCCATGGCGTCGGGCCTCTACCCGAAGGACGAGGACACCAAGCCCACCAAGCGCTGGGGGCGCGACGCGTTCATGCCCACGAACTACGCGTTCCTGCCCGACGGCGGATTCTATCTCGCCGACGGCTACGGTTCGTTCCGCATCCATCGCTACGACAAGGACGGGAACTGGCAGTCGATGTTCGGCGCCGCCGGCACCGGACCCGGCGAGTTCAACACGTCGCACGGCATCTGTTTCGACAATCGCCCCGGCCGCGAGCCGTCCATTGCGGTCTGTGACCGCGCGAACAAACGCCTGCAATGGTTCACCCTCGACGGACGGCACCTGAAAACGCTCGAAGGCTTCATTCTCCCCGCGAACCTCGACACCCGCGGCAAGGTCATGCTGGTGCCCGACCTGAGCGCGCGCATCACGCTGCTCGACGAGAACGACCAGGTGATCACGCACCTCGGCGAGGATCCCGCCTGGCGTGAGCAGGTCCTCAAGGACGGCATGAAACTGCGGGGCAGCGCCACCGGCGAGGGCTGGGTGTCGGGAAAATTCCTGCATCCGCACGACGCGTGCTTCGATGCGCGCGGCAACATCTTCGTGGCCGAGTGGGTGCACACGGGCCGCATCACCAAGTTGCGCAAGGTGGGCTGACCCGGAGCGCCTCGGCAGGGACGCCTCGCCCCACCTGCGGTGAACGGTGCATGCAAGGGGGGCGCCACGTCCCGGTAGCGCCGCAAGTGGGGTGAAAGCCTGGAGATGACCGGGCGGAGTTGGCCCGGCAGGGACAGGCCCCGGAACATTCGCACTCCCAGCCGGCTTTTCGCGCAAGATCCGGCGTGCTTCCCGCGTTCTCCGGGCATGACGACATTCTCCCACCCGGCACGCGGCAGTTCCCCATCGGGGTTGGACGATGGGAACACACCGGACGACGCCCGACCGAGACAGCGTCCCCCCTCGCCTCGTCTCTGCCCCAGCGCAGGCGAGCGTCCGATGGCCAGCCTCCGTTTACGCCTGCGGAGGCGCCGGGTGGGCTTCCTTTCCACCGCGCCCCCGCTCTGAGCGCGACGCTGCCCGGGCCGCCCGCCACCCATCCAACGGCGTTCGGGATCCCACGCCGCGCCTGTCCATGCGCGACACCCCGGAACACGAGCGTCCGCGCGAACGCCTGCTGGCCCTCGGACCCGGCGCGCTGCGCGAGGTGGAACTGCTGGCCATCCTGCTGCGCACCGGCACGCGCGCGCATCCGGTCCAGGTGCTGGCGGAGACCCTGCTGCGCGTGCACGACCACACGCTGGGCCGGTTGGCCGCGGCCGCGGCCGAGGACCTGTGCCGCCTGCCAGGCATCGGTCCCGACAAGGCGGCCACCGTGAAGGCCGCCTTCGAACTGGCGCGGCGGCTGTCACTCGAGACCCAGCGTGAGACACCGCTCCTCGACACGCCGGAGCGCGTGGCGGAGTTCCTGCGCGCCGAACTGCGCGGATTGGAGGTCGAGACGTTCCACCTCCTGCTGGTCAACACGCGACGCCGGCTGGTGTCGTCGGAGCGCGTCAGCCAGGGCACGCTCGACACCCTGCTGATCCATCCGCGCGAAGTGTTCCGCCGCGCCATCGCCGCCAATGCCGCCGCGGTCATCCTCGC
>CAZYJB010000049.1:0-11396 GCA_964647675.1 uncultured Verrucomicrobiota bacterium
CCGCCCGGCCCGAGGCCCAGGAGCGGTCGTCGAACTCCGGCTGCTCCCAGCCGTCGGGCGGACCGGTGACGGTCAGGGACAGGTAACGCCACGAGGCCCAGGGCGGGAGGAGTTGGGTGGGCGCCGGGGTCGGCTCCGCGGCGAAGGCGCACCTTCCCAGACACCCCAACTGCGCTGCGATCAGGAGCCCCCGGAGAAACACGCCGGGACGCTACCGTTCCTGCGATCACGGCGCAATTCGCGCGCATCGAACGAAGAGCCATCACGCGAAGAGAGGTGGAGGCGGAGGCGGTACGACTGATGTCGCTCCGTTCGCGGGCGTTTGCCGCCCTTGGGCTTTGCTTCCTCTTCGCGTCCTTCCCTTCTTCGTGGTGAAGAAAGAAAACCGCACTGTGAATCCTACTGCCTTCATCGACAGGGGGCGTTCTTGTTCACCACGAAGTCTCGAAGATCACGAAGAGCGGGCGGTCACGGTCAAATCACCCGCTCTTTGGAATGCTCAGGGGCCCCCCCTCCCACTCCTGTTGCGCGCGGCAAAAGCTACGGCGGCACCGATGCCTCCCTGGTACTTCGTCATCCTTGGCTCGGGCCGCAGCGTCCCGGACAACGCGTCGGGGCGGGCTCTTGGATGGCAATGGCGCCGGTGGGACAGGCTTCGGCGCATTCGGCGGCGACTTTCTGCAACCCCGCCTCGAAGGTGGCATGCAGAGGCGCCGAGACGCGCACCTCGAAGCCGCGTCCCACGAAGCTCAGTCCGAGTGGTTCCCTCGCCTCTTCGGCGATCTTCACGCAGATCCCGCACAGGATGCACTTCCCCGGCTCGAACAGCACGCGCGCCGGATGCGAGTGCTGCTCGAACGCGCGCCGGTGTCGCGGGAAGCGTCCGAACTCAGCGCCGTACGCCTGGGAGTAGTGCTGGAGCCTGCAGTTCCCCCGCGCCCGACAATCGCAGTGCAGGCAGCGTGACGATTCGGTGGCCGCCTCGGCAGACGTATACCCCGGGACGTCCGCGGCCACCGGGATCCTCGGTCCGCGATGCGCGCCCTCGAGGAAAAGCTTCAACTCCGAGGATTCGAGGCGTCCCATCACGCTGGAGAAGGGGCGTTCCGCCTTGCGCGGCGGCAGACCAGAGAGAAAAGCCGAGATGGCCTCGGCGGCGGACTGGCCTTCGGCCATGGCTTTCACGAGATGCTTCACGGGACGCACGGCGCTCCCGGCGGTGAACACGCCTGGTTCGCTGGTCAAGAACGTCGCGGGATCCACCACCTTCAAGCCCGCGCCCGTGACGGCCACGCCGTGGCGTGCCGCCTCGGCCGCGGTCAACTCCCCGGGCACCAGCAGCACCGCATCGGCCGACGCCTGGATTGCCTGGAGATCTCCCTCGATGCCCGACTCGATCACCACGCCCAATCGCGCCAGTTCGGCAAGGTCGTGGTCGAGCACGTCCGCCGGCAGCCGTCCCTGTTCCACCTCCCGTCGCAACGAGCCACCCGCACTGACATTCCGATCCTTCACCACGCATGCGTGCCCGGCGCGGACCAGTTCGAACGCGGCCGCCAGCGCGGTCGGGCCGCCACCGACAATCACCACGCGTTTTCCGGTCGACGGACGGCAGGCGGGATCGGCCGCGATTCTCTGCGTGCGCGCCGCGTCGGCCACGAACTGTTCCACGTCCCGGATCGCCGCCGCACTGTCGCAGGAGGACCGCCGGCAGCCATTCTCGCACGGGCGATGGCACAGTCGGCCCACGACCCCCGGCAAGGCGATCGCCTCCCGCACCGTGCCCGCCGCGTCGGCGAGTTGCCCTCGTTCCACCTGGCGGAGCATGACCGGGATGTTCAATCCCAGCGGACAAATCCGCGTGCAGGGCGAGAGACAGTCACCCACATGATCGCTCAGCAGGAGTTCGAGCGCGGACCGGCGCAGCTCGTGGACCTCAGCGGTCTCGCTCTCCACCTCCATCCCGTCCACGGCCTTCATGCCGCACGAGGGCACCACCGACGTGCGACCGTTCAACCTGAGTTTCACGACGCACACGAGGCATGAGGTCATGGGACCGCATCGCTCGAGGTGGCAGAGCGTCGGGATGTCGAGGTCGAGGCGCCGTGCCGCGTCGAGCACGGACGCGCCGGACGGCACCGTGACCGGTCGACCATCGATGGTGATCGTCACCGGCGGCAGGGAGTCCCGACCGGGTTGGGCGTCGCTACTCACTGAACCTCCACCGCCCCGTAAGGGCAGACATTGCGGCAGGTGTCACATTTCGTGCACCTCGCCTGATCGATCACATGCCGTGCATAGGGCGCGAGCGGGATGGCGCCGACAGGACACTGTTGCGAGCAGAGCGTGCACCCCGTGCAACGCTCGTTGATCTCGTAACGGATCAGCGCCGCACACTTCCGCGCGGGACAGCGGCCCTTGAGGTGGGCTTCGTATTCGTCGTGGAAGTAGCGAAGCGTCGTCACCACCGGGTTGGGCGCGGTCTTGCCGAGCCCGCACAGGCTGCCCTGCCCGACCGTCTGCGCCAGCCGCTCGAGTTCGGTGAGGTGCTCGGGGCGCCCCTTTCCGGCACAGATGCCTTCCAGCAGATCCAGCATGCGCCGCGTGCCGACGCGACAGAAGGTGCACTTCCCGCAGGACTGGTCCTGCGTGAAGCGAAGGAAGAAGCGCGCGATGTCGACCATGCAGTCGGTGTCATCGAGCACCACCAGGCCGCCCGAGCCCATGATGGCACCGACTTCGCGCAGGGATTCGTAGTCCACCGGCGTGTCGGCCAGGCTCGCCGGCACGCATCCGCCGGATGGACCGCCGATCTGCACCGCCTTGAGCCGCCTTCCGGGCGTCACGCCACCGCCGATCTCGTCGACGATCTCACGAAGCGTGGTGCCCATGGGCACTTCGATCAACCCGCCGCGCCGCACCTTGCCCGCCAGCGCGAATACCTTTGTGCCCTTGCTCGAAGCGGTGCCGATCGCAGCGAAGGCGTCGCCACCGCGACGGATGATCCAGGGCACGCAGGCCAGGGTCTCCACATTGTTGATGAGCGTGGGCGCGCCCCACAGGCCGGATTCCGCCGGGAAAGGCGGCCGCAGCCTGGGCATGCCGCGACGTCCCTCGATCGACGCGATGAGTGCGGTCTCCTCGCCGCAGACGAATGCACCGGCCCCTTCCTTGATGCCCACGCGGAAGGGCCGCGGAGTCCCGAGCAGTCGATCGCCCAACCACCCGCGGCGGACGAGATCGTCGATCGCGGCCTGGACGCGCTCGACGGCAAGCGGGTACTCGCGACGAATGTAGAGGATTCCCTCGGTCGCCCCCGTCGCCACCGCGGAGATCGCCAGTCCCTCGAGGATCCGATACGGGAATGACTCGAGTAACATGCGATCCATGAACGCTCCCGGATCGCCCTCGTCCCCGTTCCCGATGACGTATTTCTTCTCGGCCACCTGCCGGCGCATGACCGCCCACTTCGGGCCCGTGGGAAAGCCGGCCCCGCCGCGACCGCGCAGTCCGCTGCGCGTGACCTCGTCGATGACCTGCTCGGGCTTCAGCCCGGTCAGACACCGGCGCAGCGCCACGAAGCCGTCGTGGCGCAGATACTCTTCGAGATCCAGGGGATCGAGCCGGCCAAAGTGCTCCGACGCGATGTGAACCTGCCGCCCCAGGAACGCGCGGGCCGCACCGGTGTCCAGGTCCAGCGCGCAGCGTTGTGAGGGATGGTCATCCTGGTCGAGCAGCACGCGATCCACGGCGCGCGCCGCGAATCGCGTCAACCGTCCCCACGGACTCGATGGCCGGAACGCGTCGAACACGAGCTGGCGCGCTTCGCCCGGTTTGACCGCCGAGAAGAACCGCGAGGCATGTCCGGGACGCACCACTTCGATCAACGGTGTCTCGTGACACATGCCCACGCAGCCCACGCGCTTCACGCGGACCGGCACGCCCACCCGCTGCGCCGCCAGGTGCAGTTCGCCAAACAGGCGGTCGCTGCCCTTCGCCATGCAGCACGAACCGAGTCCGACGCGAATCTCGGCAACTTCGGATTCCTGCCCCGGCATCACTCCGCCGCCGGTGGGCAGGACCCCGTGCGCGTGCCCCGCGGCATGCGCCTCGAGGAACTCCTCCACCGCCGTGGGCACGCGGTCCGAATTCACGAGCCCGGTCGTCAACTGATCAAAGCGCACCACCGGAGCCAACGTGCAACAGCCGAGGCACGCGACCGGTTCGATCGTGAACTCTCCTCCGGCATCCGTGTCGCCGCCCTCGGGAATGGCCAGGTGCCGGCGCAACGCCTCCTCCACACGGTCCGCACCGCTCACGTGACAGGCTGTCCCGTGGCAGACATGGACGACGTGCCGACCCACCGGGCGATGACGGAACTGATCGTAGAAGGTGGCGATGCCCCAGATCTGCGCCGGCGTGATCTCACTGATCTCACACACGCGCTGGAGTGCGGGTTGTGGCAGATAGCGATAGTGCTCTTGCAGCGCTTGCAGAATGGGGATTACCGCATCCCGACCGCGGCCGAGCCGTTGGACAGCCTGGTCGACGAACTGGAGGTTTTCACCGGGCACGCACGACCTCCTTCCCCGGGAGTGCCGCGCCCCCGATGCGCGCGAGTCCCTGGCGCGTCCGCAGGAACAGGCTGCCCTGGGCCACGGCTGGCGTGGCGTAGATTTCCTCCGCGGTTTCGAACCGGTCCACTTCCTCGTAAGTCCTTGACGCACGCAGGACCACCACCGTGCCGGATTGCGCGAACAGGTAGACGCGATCGCCGACGGCGATGGGCGAGGCCTGGATCTCCAACTCGAGCTCCGCCGACCATAGTTTGGTCCCCGTCGCCGACTCCCGACAGTACACGTGCCCCTCGGTGTCGGCCGTGATCAGGAGATCTTCCATCACCAGGGGCGTGGGCACATCGGGCACCTCACTTGCCAATTTCCAGACGACCCGGCTTGTTGCGGTATCAGCCGAGTTGCTCCATCGCACGCCGAGGAGCGCATGGCCCGGGCTCGAGGCGATGACCAGATCGCCCGCGAGCACGGGCGACGGCGCCAGTTCTCCGCCCAACACCGCCGCGCGCCAGAGTTCCTTCCCCGTGGAAAGCTCGTACGCCATGAGCAGCGGATCGCCCGCCAGAATCACCTGCGCGGCCGTCCCCTCGCCCGCCACCAGGGGTGTGGCCCAGCTTCCGCCCACCGGGCGGGAAACCCGCCAGCGCACCGCGCCCGTGGAGGCATTCAACGCGAGTAACTCGGACTTCGCCTCGTCCGCCTGGCCCTGATCCGACTGCACCAGCAGCAGGCCGTCCTGAATCACCAGCGATGACGCATGACCGTACCCGTTGTGGGAGAAGTCGACCTTTCGGCTCCACGTGAGGGCACCCTGGAAATCGAGGGCACCGAGTTCGCCCGATGCGAACACCGCGTACACTCGCGTGCCGTCGGTTGTCACCGTGCTGGCCGCCATGCCGCTCTGATCCGGTGGTTCCACGGTGGAAGCCGTCTGCCCCGCCGGGGTCAGCGGACGCTGCCAGAGAATGGCGCCGGTCCCGGCATCAATGGCGAACACGAGACGCTGGTGCTTGCTGCCGCCGGTCAGGAAGACGCGGTCCTCCCAAACCACGGGCGAATTGTAGCCCGGGAGCGGAAGGTCCACCCGCCACGGTACATTCTCGCGCGTCTTCAAGTTCCATCGGGGGGGCAGTGCGAAGCCAACCGCGAGCCCCGCGCCCTCATGACCGCGGAACCTCGGCCAGGTTCGTGCCCGATCGGCGGCGGATGGCGGTGCGACCGTGGCACCCGTATGGGTTCGGGCAGGCAGCGCGGTGGCGGGTCGTCCCACCGAAGCACGTCGCACCTCAGGAGCCTCGTCGCGAATCGCACGTCCCCATCCCTGCAGCGCCACGACCGCCCCCGCGCCGACCAGGATCATGCCCGCCAGCACGATCGCGCGACGCCGGGGACGCGCCCCGGCCTCCCGCGATTCCAATGCGTCCCGCGCCCAAGGTGTGCGCCTGATGTCAGCCGACGATGCCTGCAGGGCCGCCGCCACGGCCAGTCCGCCGCCGATCAACAGAACCCAGGCGCCCAGGCGGTTGCGGTCGAGGCGTCGGAAGTAGGCCGCCCGGAGCGCCAGATCCAAGTCGCGAACCGCCTCCTTCCGCGCGGCACTCTTCGGCTCTGTCCGCAGCGCGGCCTGCGCCTCCGCCAAGGCCCCCGAGATCCAGGGTTCGTCCGTGGAACGAAACGGGAGCCCGGCCAGCATGAGGGTGCCGACGACCAGGATCAGCGCGGCGCCCACGCCGGCCACGGCCCACCAGGTCCGCGCGTCATGGCGGGCACAAGTCTCCCCGCACCGCGATGCGCTGGGCTCGCCTCCGGCCGGGCAACTCGGCCCCAGGTTGGAAGGCGGGGTGCCGGGAGCGCTCATGAAACACCTCCCTCGACGCGCGTTCTCGCGGCGCAGGGTCCGGACGACATCGACGCGCACCGCGCCTCAGCATGTTCGGGGGAAGGCGCGAGCCCGAGCCGGATCCGTTCCTGCGGGCAACTGGTGAAGCATCGCGCACAAGCCACGCAGGCGCCGCGGTCGGGTTGGAACTCCGACCGTCGCCGGACCATGCCCACGCTCAGGAACTTCAGCCCGATCACCATACCGGTCCAAACTCCGAGCCCGAGTCCGGCGAGCTCCATCCGTCGCGCCAGATCCGCGGCGCGCGGCAGCAACTCCCGCGCCTCACGTTCGGCGCGTGCCAGCGCGAGGCGATCCGGTCGCGACGGTTCGACCTCCGGCGGGGTTCCCCGCTGCGTCAACTCCTGGTGTGCGAGAGCGAGACGCACGGTCGGATGCCACCAGGCCGCGCCGCGTCCGAATCCCCAGCCCACGACCGCGCCCAGCACCAGCCAGACCGGCAACCACGCCAGCGCCCGTCGAACCGCCGACCGCGCCGGCGCCACCTCCCGAGCGCGCACCAGGCCGGCATCGGGAGATTCGATCGCCTCGAACGGACAGGCGCTCGGGCACAATCGGCACTGTGTGCAGACGTCCGGGGTCACGCGCACGCGCCATCGCGAAAGCGCCGACGCCAGACGGAGCAGCGCGCCATACGGGCACAGGAACCGGCAGTAGGGACGCCCGACCACCGTGCCGATCGCGAGCAGCGCGACGCCGGCGGTCACCATGCCCCAGCCTCCGCTCAGGCGGAACAGGGGCACGAACGGATCGTAGCGGCAGATCACAAAGCCCGCGCCCGTGGCGGCAAAGGCCGCGCCTGCGCCCAGGAAGATCAGGGGGACCACGCTCAACCCCGTCTCGAGCCAGGCCGGCACGCGGAGCGGTTTCACCAACACCAGATCCTGCAGCGCACCGTGCGGACAAACCGCGGCGCAGAACGTGCGGCCGAAGAACAACGCCACCAGCACCGGCGCCGCGAAGAAGACGCCGACCGTCACGGGCAGTGTGTAACTCGGGACCCCGAGCGCGAGCGCGACGTTTTGCACCGATCCAATGGCGCAGACACAGCCCTCGCGAAAAAACCCGAAGTAGCCCAGCGAGAAGACCGACAGGAGCACCACGCCGCGTCTCGATCGTCGCCCGTGCACCAGCCAGGTGGCCAGGGCCAGGCAGGCGAGGAGGACCGCGATATCGAGAATCTCCCAGCCCGCCCAATCCGCCGCTGGATACCGGGTCACGGGCATGGTGTGGCCGCTCTCGAAATCCGGCGGCGGAAAGCGAAGGTCGCCCGCCATCGCCGCCACCGTGGCCGCGAGTTCAAGGCCGATCCCCACGCTGACCGCGCCCTGTTTCATGGGGTGAAGTGAAATCCCGGATCCGAAACTGGCGCGCGGTAGAAGGCGTCGCCCGGGCAGGCGCGCGCGATGGCGCATTCGTTGCAGTTCACACAGCGGTCGTGCCGCACCTGGAGATGGAACGAGCCGTTGCCGAACAGGCGGCAGCCTTCGATGCACTTGGCGCAGGCGATGCAGAGCGATTCGTCGAGGGTGTACTCGAAGTACGGATCCTCCACGAAACGGCGCACGATGGCCCCGGTCGGGCAAAGCTGGTTCTCGGCGCCCGTGTCGAGATCGATGGGTTGCGGCTCGAAGTAGCCCGTGCACAGATCGCAGTAGCCGCAGATCGGAAACCAGTTCACGCATTTCACCGCGGACTGCTCGAGCACGCAGTGCGTCGCGCAGCGCGAGCAGCAGAGGCACTTGCGCGGGTCGATCTGCCAGACGGTGTTTTCCGCCTGGGAATGGTGGGTCATCACCCCGGCCACCACACCCGCACCGGTGAGTCCGGCCGCGCGCAGTCCGTGGCTCAGAAACTCGCGGCGCGATCCTTCGTCGGGGGTGGTGATCACGGGGTTCATGCGATGCGTCTGCAAAAGAGGTGGATCCGCGCGGTGAGTCGATCGAGCACCGCCACCCGGCCCGCGGGGTCGACCGCCACATCCAGGCCGTCGTGAGCCGTGGCGTCGCGCCCGCCTTCGCGTGCGTCGGAGGTGTTCGCGCCGAACTGGTCGGGCACGGCAACATACGATTCCAGCGTGCCGTCGGGACGGAAAACCTTCACGCGCGGCAGTCCCTTCTCCGCGGTGATGCAACGGCCGTCGGGCAGCAGGGCCAGGGACACGGGATTGCAGCAGCCGCAGAAGGACTCGGGACCTGCCCCCGTTCGACCCCAGGAACCTTCGAGGTCGCCATCGCGCGTGTAGGTTTCCACGCGGTGCCGCCCGGGATTATTGACGCGCAAGAGTCCATCGGCCCCCACCTCGACATCGAGAAACGGGCTCGGCAGCACGAGACCGGGCACCTGCCGGTCCTCCTGCCGCTCACCGAGGCGCAGGTCCACCCGGCCTTGCCGGTCGCAGCGCACGACGACGCGGTTGCCGGCATCGGCGACAAACACGTCCCGCTCGGTGACGGCGATCCCGGTGACGAACGGCCGCCCCGGCAGGGTCGCCCACCGCGCCTGGCGTCCTTTCTCCACGTCCCAGATTTCGAGGCGATCCTTGAACCCGAGGCAGGCGCGCCCTCCCGGCAGTGGACACACGGCGTGCACAATGTCGCCCACCGCCAGGTCGCGGATCCATCGCCCTTCCGCATCGCCGATCAACCAACGCCGGCCGGCGACCACGTGCAGGGAACCCTGCTCATCGTAGGCCAGCCGGCGCGCGGGGTGGTGCGGCACTTCCAGAACGGCCACTTCATCGTAGCGAACCCAGGACGGATCGACCTGCCGCAAGCGGTCGACGTCATAGCGCCAGGGGTTCTCCGCGCGTGTCGCCTTCATCTCCGCCCCGCGCGCCTGGGCGGCGGGCGCCACCCCGGCCACCACGGCGGCCATCCCCGCCAAGCCGCGCGCGACGGCACCGCGCCGCGTCAACCAACCTGAATTCTCAACGTTCATGATCCTGCCTCCTCGTGCGCAGCGCGCCACGCAACCGCGCGGGACCGCCCGCATCCCGCAAACGCAGGGCAGTCCGGGCAGCCTTCACGCTTGAAGCAGAGTCGACCCGATCCGACCCGCGCCGCCCTGCCCGTGCCGACCACCAGCACGCCGGCCGCCATCCACCGCGCGAAGCTCCGCAGGGAGGTGGCCCGCGGCGTGTCGCCGGGTTCCTTCCTATCGGCTTCGATCGTTCGGGAATCTTCGCTCATGGTGGGGTCCTCCATTCGTCGTGCGCGTGCTCAAAGTCCCCTCGCTCCGGTCAGGTCCAGGCAGACGAGTTGCGTCAGGTCGCGCACCAACAACCGACCGTCCGCCAGCGCCATCGGCGCCCAGCACTCGTGCCCCTCCATGACCTGGTGGGCACCCAGCACGCGGTAGGCCGCGGGGTCGGCGGACACCCGCGACAATCGACCGTCCTCGGCCAGCGCCAGAAGCGTGCGATCGGCGATCAGCACCGGGCCCAACCCATGGCTGACATCGTTGCCGCTGGTCCACCGCACCTGACCCGTCCCGGAGAGGCAGACCAATCGTCCGTCCGCGCGCACTCCGTAGAAGTGCCCATCGTGCCACACAGGCGAGTGCTGGGTGGCGCCAAACTCGGACGCCTTGAGGCGGAAGACCTCCACGGCGGACATCACTCCCTCCGACATTTGGAACTCGAGGAGAGCGCATCCGGCGTTGTAGCCGCCGGTGAAGAAGACGCGTCCGTTTCCCGTCACCACCGGAGTTGGCACCGTCGCGATGTTGATCTTCCAGCGATCCGACGCCCAGACCACGACGCCATCGGACGCGCGAACCACCAGCACCCCGCCGGAGGCGGGATACACGTAGTACCGCGTGCCGCCGAGATCCATGGGCGCGATGGAGGCGTGGCTCATCTTCCATCCCGATTCGTGGCGCGCCCTCCAGCGGACGTCACCGGTGTCCAAGGCGACTGCCAGCATCGCGACCTGCTCGCCGCCGGGTGCAAGAATCACCAGATCCCCGTCCACCAGCGGACATTGGCCGGTATACCACGGTGGGACGGTCGCGCCGAAGTCGCGCGCCAGATCGAGGCCCCAGCGGAAGCGGCCATCATCGGCATTCACGCAAACGACGTGTGCCTTGGGCCCGATGGCCACCACCTTCCCGCCGGCGACCGTTGGCACGGTGCGCGACAAGCCGTGGTTGCGCTTGAGCGGCACGGGATACGAGTACCGCCAGATCTCGCGACCGTCCTCCAGCGAGAGACAACGCAGGGCGTCCCGTCCCTTCGCGCGGTCGTAATCCATGAGGAAGAGTCGGCCGCGGTCGATGGCCGGGCCGGCGAAACCTTCGCCCACCGTCCGTTCCCACACGGTGCGAGGTGTTGCGCTCTCCCACCCGGCAGAAAGCCCGGACAAGCCAGCCGAACGCCCATCGCGCACGGCTCCACGGAACCCAGGCCAGGATCCCGTCAGCGTCGCGGCGCGGCCGGGCCCGGTCTCGGTGAGGCCCGCGGCGAAGACGCTTTCACCCCCGACCCTCGTGATCGCGCCCGCCGGGCGATCCGCTCCGGGATCCCTTCTCAGGAGCGGCGCGCGCGTGGGCATCCACCACCAGAGATTCACCACCCCGACCGCCGCCAGGGCGGCGACGGCGGGCAGGAGCCACCACGGCGCCGATGCGATCCCGGATCGCGTCACCATGGGACCCATGCTTCGGTCGGCGCGACGGCACCGCTCACCCGAAACAGTCATTCCCTGACCACGCCTTGGCTTCGCATCGGGTTCGCCGCGCGCAAGTGCCCGCGTCCGACGGACGCTTCACGCCAGGTGACATGCCACCTGCCGCCCGGGCTCCACGCGGCGGAGCGCCGGCACTTCCACGCGGCAGCGGGCCTCCGCCACGGGGCACCGCGGATGAAACGGGCAGCCCCGGGGGGGATTCAGCGGCGAAGGAAGTTCCCCGCCCGGTCGCAC
>CAZYJB010000050.1:0-1610 GCA_964647675.1 uncultured Verrucomicrobiota bacterium
CTTCGTGTGACGGCGACCCCCGCCGGCGGGGGCGAAGCCGTGGCGGTGTCGCTGGCCAATCCGCGCGCCGACTTCCAGCAGAACGAAGGCGGGCTCTCGGTGGCTTCGTCGCTGGACGACAATCCGCGCACCGGCTGGGCAATCGATCCGAAGTTCGGCGAGCGCCACGCAGCGGTCTTCGACTTCGCGCAGCCCGTGGGATTCGAGGGCGGCACGCGGTTCACGGTGACGCTCGAGTACGACGTGAACACGCGCCACCAGATCGGACGTCCGCGCCTGGCGTTGAGCACTGCGAATTCCCCGTCCTGGGACGGTGACGACCTGCCGGCGGAGGTGGCATCGGCGCTGGCGCGGCTGCAACGCCCGGGAGTTTCACGGGGCGAAACGGCAAAGGCGTTGTCACCGGCCGAACGCTCAGCCTTGCTCACCTGGTGGAAGCGCTCCGAGCCGGGCTGGAAGGAACGCCGGACCAGGGTTGAAGCCCACGCGCGAACCGAACCCAAGCCCGCCCTGACGCGTCTCCTCCTGTGTGGTGAGGGTTACACGCCGGTGCGCATGCACACCCAGGGTGCGGACTTCTTCCCGGAGACCTTCCTCCTCAGCCGTGGCAGCACGGATCTGAAGCGCGGCGTGGCGGCCCAGGGTTTCCTGAGTGTGCTCTCGCCCGCAGGGATGGCGCTCGATGATGTCTCGCGCTGGGCGTCGCCGGTGCCGGCCGGCGCGAAGTTCTCGGGGCGCCGTTCAACGTTGGCGGCGTGGATGACGGATCTCGAGCACGGCGGCGGGGCACTCATGGCGCGCGTGATCGTCAATCGCCTGTGGCTGCACCATTTCGGGCGCGCGTTGGTGTCGACGCCGAACGACTACGGACGGCAGGGCGCGCCGCCGACACACCCGGAACTGCTCGAATGGCTGGCCTCGGAGTTGGTGGCGCAGAACTGGCGATTGAAGCCGATCCACGAACTGATCCTGAGGAGCGCTGCCTACCAGGTGTCATCGCGGACGCCCACGAGGTCCGCCACTCCGGACCACGCCATGCCGGCCGCGTCGGCGACGGCGTCGGCGGATTACAGCCGGTACACCGCACGCCGGCTTGAGGGCGAGGTGATCCGCGATTCCCTGCTCGCCGTCTGTGGCGTGCTGGACCCGACGCCTTACGGACCCGGTACGCTCGACGAGGCCAGCGTGCGGCGGTCGGTCTATTTCACCGTGAAACGCAGCCGCCTGGTCTCGGTGATGCAGGCCTTCGACGCGCCCGAGCCGCTGGTCAGCCAGGGCGCGCGTCCCACCACCACCGTGGCGCCCCAGGCCTTGTTCCTCATGAACAATCCCCACGTGCGTTCCTGGGTGTTGGCCGGTGCCCAGAGGCTGGAGCGGGAATGCGGCGGCGACGTCGAGCACGCGATTCGGAGCTTGTATCGGCGGGCTCTGGCTCGGCCGCCCACTCCGTCGGAGCTGGCTGCGGCGCGCGCGTTCCTGGCCGAGCCCGTGGATATGCCGGCGCCGGCGCCGGCTGCCGGCGATCCGGTGAGGACTGCGTTGACGCTGGCGCTGGCCGATCTGACCCAGGTGGTGTTGAGCCTCAACGAATTATCCTATGTTGAATGAAC
>CAZYJB010000050.1:1620-11391 GCA_964647675.1 uncultured Verrucomicrobiota bacterium
GGTGCCGGCGTGATCGGACTCGCCTCGCTGTTGCGCGACTCGGGCGCCTTGGTTTCCGGCGTCCATGCCAGCCCGGCGATCGGAGCGAACCCATTGCTGGCCCGGGCTGCCCACGTTCCCGCCCGCGCCCGCTCGGTCATCTGGTTGTTCATGAACGGCGGCCCGTCGCAGGTCGACACCTGGGACTACAAACCGGAGTTGGCCCGTCGCGACGGCACGGCGCTCGAAGGCTTCGACGCGAAGACGGGATTCTTCACCGAAGCGGTCGGGCCCCTGATGAAGTCGCCGTTCGCCTGGGCGCAGCATGGACAGAGCGGTTCGTGGGTTTCCGATCTGTTCCCGCACCTGTCGCGGCACGTGGACAAGATGGCCTTCCTCCACTCGTGCCACACCGAGTCCAACAACCACAGCCCGGCGCTGTTCATGATCAACACGGGACTGCCGCGCATGGGTTTTCCCTGTGTGGGTTCGTGGATTACCTACGGCCTCGGCAGTGAGAGTCGTGACCTGCCCGCCTTCGTCGTGATGAGCGACCCGCTCGATCGCGGCTTGCCCAAGGGTCACGCCAGCAACTGGGGCGCCGGCTTTCTGCCGAGCGTCTACCAGGGCACCTGGCTGCGTCCGAAGGGCGAGCCCATCGACAACCTGGTGCCTTCGGGAGGTCACGCCACATCTCGGCAGCGCGCCAAGCTCGACCTGCTTGCGCACCTCAACCGCCTTCACCAGGCGCCGGATGCCCTCGATGCCGAGTTCTCGGCGCGCATCGAGAGCTTCGAACTGGCGTACCGCATGCAAAGTGCCGCGCCCGAGGCCTTCGATGTGGGGCGCGAATCGGAGGATGTGAAGCGCCTGTATGGACTCGACCACCAGCCGTGCGCGCACTTCGCGGCGCAATGCCTCATGGCCCGGCGGCTCGTGGAGCGCGGCGTGCGTTGCGTGCAGATCTACTCGGGCGGCATGGAGAACCAACGCAGTTGGGACGGACACGAGGACATCGTCGGCAACCATCGCGGGTTCGCACAGGAGACCGACCAGCCGGTGGCGGGATTGCTGGCCGATCTCGAGCAGCGCGGGTAGCTCGATTCGACACTCGTGGTCTGGGGCGGCGAGTTCGGACGTCTGCCCGTTTCGCAAAAGGGCGCGAAGCCCGGGCGCGATCACAATCCGCACGCCTTCACCTACTGGCTGGCCGGCGGTGGCGTGCGCGGGGGCGTGCACTTCGGCGAGACCGATGAGATCGGACACAAGGCCGCCGTCAATCGCGTGAGCGTCAACGACCTGCACGCCACGTTGCTGCACCTCATGGGGCTGGAGCACGAGCGCCTGACCTTCCGCCACAATGGCCGCGACTTCCGCCTCACGGACGTTTCGGGCGAGGTGATCCGCCGGATCCTTGCGTGAGTCGCCGGGGTCGCGGTGTCGCCGTGCATCCCTGACCGTGTTGACCTCCGCTCCCAAGAATCCATGAGTCCCTCCCTGTTCTTCAGTTGCGACTGGGGCACCACGCGGTTCCGACTGCGCCTCGTGCGCGGGCCTGCCTGGGAAGTGATCGCTTCGCACGTCGAAGACTCTGGAGTGCGGTCCATCCGGCTGTCGCTCGGCACCGAACCCGCGGCTGGAGCGCGGGAGGAGGCCTTTGCCGGATTCCTGCGCGAGCGCGCGACCGAGTTGGCGCGTGCGCGAGGCCTGGCCGCGTCGGAGATTCCCGTGATCGTTTCCGGCATGGCGTCGTCGAACGTCGGTTGGCGCGAGCTCCCCTATGCCCTCGCGCCCTTCCCGCTCGATGGCCGCACCGCGAACGTGGAGCGCGTCGAACTCTGGCGCGGCGTCTCACCGGCGCCTTGCGCGGGATGCTGGCTGGTGTCCGGCGTGCGGACCGGCACGGACATGATGCGCGGAGAGGAAACCGAGTTGATCGGCCTGCTGGCCTCGGGGGCCGACGCCTGTCTTGCGCGCGACGCGTTCGTGCTTCTGCCGGGTACGCATTCGAAGCTGGTCGAAGTGCGCGCTGGGGCGTTGCGGTCGATCCGCACCTTTCTCACCGGCGAACTCTTCGAAGTGCTCGCCCGGCACAGCCTGTTGCACGCCTCGGTGGTCTGGCCGCTGCCGGTATCGCTCGATGACTCGGCCGCGCGCGCTGCCTTTCAGGCCGGTCTCGACACCGTTCGCGAAGAAGGCCTGAGCGAGAGTTTGTTCCGCGTGCGGACGCGCACCGTCCTGGGTGGGGAGGCCAACGCCGGGAATGGGTGGTTCCTCAGCGGCCTGTTGATCGGCGCCGAACTGGACGGGTTGTCACGCAGCGATGACTCCCTGCCGATCCTCCTTGGCGGCGCGCCTTCCGTGCAGACGGCGTACGCCTTCGCCTTCGAGCGCCGCGGATGGAACCATCGCCTCCGCAGGGTGCCGCCGGAGATCGCCGAACATGCCATCATCCACGCGCACGCCGCGTTGCTGCGGCGTGTGATCGCCGGCCGGGAAGAGCAGGGCGCCGGATGAGGCGCGGGTTCGATCAGGCTGCGTTCCGCGCCGTGCCGCTGGTCGCCATCTTGCGCGGCATCGATCCGGCGGTGGGGGGTGACGTGCTGGCCGCACTGGTGGCGGGTGGAGTCACCACCATCGAGTTCACCTTCAATGATGCGGAGGTCGCGGCGCGGCAGTTGCGCGGAGCCGTGGCCGCGTGGGGCGGGCGCCTGAATCTAGGTGCAGGCACGATCACCGATCCAGCGCGGCTCCGGCTGGCGCTCGACGCCGGCGCCACCTTCATTGTGACCCCGTGTCTGACCGTCGCGGTGGTGGGGGAGTGTGTCGCGCGCGGGGTGCCGGTGTTTCCCGGGGTGCTTTCGATGGGTGAAATCGTGGCCGCGCGGGACCGCGGGGTGCGATGCGTCAAGCTGTTCCCCGCCGATCGCGTGGGTCCCGCCTTTGTGGAGCGCGCCAAGCAAATGCTGCCAGAGCTGGAGATCATGCCCACTGGGGGAGTGAGCCTGGACAGCGTCACCGCATGGAAACGCGCCGGCGCTGACGCCCTCGGGGTGGGCGCCCCCTTGCTCGATCCAACGCTCATCGGCGCCGGCGATTGGGACGGGCTCGCCAGCCGGGCGACCGCATTCGTCGAGCGATGGACCGCTGGGTAGCGGTTGGCGCCCGGAAGTGTGAATCAGGGTTTGGCCGCGATCCGCGCCCGCTGTTTCTCGAGGGTCTCTCCGATGTCTTCCTGGGAGAAATAGGCGTCGCGGGCGCCGCCGACGTCCCACGAATGCAGGAACAGCATCTTTTGGAATTTCACCCAACGCACCGATCCATCGATGGCGAGTTGGTTTCCCCCGGCCGGGACGTTGCCGTGGAGAACTCGATGCGACGGCATGCCCTTGAAGGCGGTGTCGCGACCCGTCCCCCATTTGCCGTCGATCTTCATGGTGGCGTCGGAGGCGAGGGTCCATCCGGGTTGGGACGTCGTCGTTTTCACCGGACTCCGGGAGGGCATCGTGCCCACTGGATTGATCCAGGTCTCGATCCCGCCGAAGTACTGAAAACCGATGATCCATTGGTCGTACTCGCGTTCGAACTGGGGGAAGGTCGGGCGATTGGGGCAGGTCCAGATCTGACCCTGCGCATTGCTGACGACCAGGCCGAGACGCGACGCCTCCCGTTCCTCCAGGGGATTCAGCGCGATCTGCACGGAGCCGCCGCGAGCGGGGAGCAACTTATCCAGATTGTCGTCCGCGTAGATCACCATGCCGAGGCCGATCTGGCGGAGGTTATTGAGGCATTTGGTCCGCTTGCCGCTCTCCTTGGCTTTGGCCAGGGCCGGAAGGAGCATCGAGGCGAGAATGGCGATGATCGCGATCACCACCAGGAGTTCGATGAGCGTGAAAGCCGCGACCCACCGGGAGTGCAGCGGCCTCCGTGAAACCGAGCCGCTGTCCCCGGCGCCGTCAGGGGAACTCTCGGGACGCACGCGCCACAACCCTGGATCCGGACTCATGGTGGCTGGTTTGAACGATCGGCCCGCCGTTCACAAGCAACGATTCCGCGAACTGCGTGACGTCTGTCTTCCTCCGCCGCGGCGTGGCGAAAGTGGACGCTGTGGCAGGGGGACAACGGGATGGCGCGCCCGGGGAGGATCGAACTCCCGACCCACTGCTTAGAAGGCAGTTGCTCTAGCCAACTGAGCTACGGGCGCCCAACGGCCATTTGTTTGGGCCCAATCGTTTCCGTCGACAAGCCGGTTTTCGGCGCTCCTCCGCTGGGCGGGTGGGCCGGCCAGCGGCGCCACCGGCGACTTTGGAGTGCAGAAACGAAGTCACCGCCCCGGCACGCCGTGCCAGTGGGACGGACGGTAGGGATGCGGCTCCAGAATCCGGTGGACGCCGCCTTGGCAGCCGCGCCTGGTGCGGAACATGAACATGATCACCCGCGTTCCGTGGATGCAGGAAGGACGCGGGATCATGGGTTCGACTCCTTCGATCCGCAGGACGGAAGCGAACGAGGCCGCGAATTCCGTGTCGCGATCAGGAAGCAGAGATCGACAACCCGGCAGAACTCCCACCTCGGCAAGGCTCAGGCTCGGGCGACTTGGTCGATCCGTAATGCTCGAGAATCCTCCGCAGCGGCAGTGTCCGAATCGATCGGCGTGACGGCGTCTGCGACCGGAGGGGCAGACATGCATGCTCAGGTTCAGCGGGAAGCCGGAGCGAATGCCGCTGGGGTGATTGGGTCCGGCCTTCGCCGAGCGCGAGGGAAGCCTCGACGCGTTCTTCGGCCGCGGCGAGTATCCGGCGGAAATCCCAGGCACGCCACGCCGATGATCATTTCCCGGGAAACGCCTCGCGACACCCACGCCATGAGCGATCCAGCCATCGGCGGACGCCGGCTGGGATGTCGCTGTGCTCGGGTCGTCCTTTGCAGTCTCCCATTCGTGGCGGCGGCGGCAGAAATGCATTCGGCCCAGGGCGTCCTGGTGGGCGAGGTGACGTCCGGAGTGCCGCGGCTTCTCCGAGGTCTATCGTCGTCGCGGCGGCGGCGTGGACCAGACGCCCGTTCTCGACCATCAACCCTCTGCCAGCCATGCACCACCTCGCCGTCATCCTCTGCGCTGCTCTTGCCTTCGCGGTGTCTGTCGCCGGCGCCGACAAGCCGAACATCCTGTTCATCGCCATCGATGATCAAAACGACTGGATTGGCCATCTCGGCGGCCATCCGCTGGTGAAGACCCCGCACCTCGACCGTCTCGCCGCGCGCGGCACCACGTTTCTCAACGCCCACTGCCAGTCGCCGCTCTGCAATCCCTCGCGCACGAGCCTCCTGCTCGGCTTACGCCCGACGACGACCGGCATTTACGGACTCGCGCCCGCGCCGCGCACGGTGCCGGAACTACGCAACCGGGTTTCGCTGCCGCAGCATTTTGCCGCGCAAGGCTACCTGACCGCCGCGACGGGGAAGATCTATCACGGCGGCACCAGCGCAGGCGCTCGCGGCAAAGCCAATGACCAAGTCCCCGACGCGCCGGAATTTGAAGTCACCGCCCCCCTCGGCGGCGTCGGCAGCAGGCCGCCGCAAAAGCTCATCGGCCCCACGCCCATGGGCAATAACCCGCTCATGGACTGGGGCGTGTGGCCGCGCGACAACGACGACACCACGAAAGGTGATTACCAGGTGGCGACGTGGACTGCGCAACAGATCAAGGCGGCGCCGAAGGGTCGGCCGTTCTTCATCGCCGCCGGATTCTTCCTGCCGCATGTGCCCTGCTACGCCACGCGGAAGTGGTTCGACCTTTATCCTGACGACGACAGCGTGCTGCCCGAGATCCTCGCGACCGACCGTGACGACACCCCGCGGTTCTCCTGGTATCTGCACTGGCACCTGCCCGAGCCCCGGTTGCACTGGCTCCAGGAGAACAACCAATGGCGCAATCTCGTCCGCAGCTACCTCGCCAGCACCAGTTTCGTGGACGCGCAGGTCGGACGTCTTCTCGCAGCGCTCGAGGAATCGGGCCACGCGGAGAACACCCTCATCGTCGTCTGGAGCGACCACGGCTGGCACCTCGGCGAGAAAGGCATCACCGGCAAGAACTCGCTCTGGGACGAGGGCACGCGGGTGCCGCTCATCTTCGCCGGCCCCGGCGTGAAGCCCGGCCAGCGCTGTACCCAGCCGGCCGAGTTGCTCGACATCTACCCCACGCTCGTCGAACTCGCGCGCACGCCGGCGCGCGACGGCCTCGAAGGCATCAGCCTCGTTCCGCAACTTCGCGACGCGGCCACGAGACGCGGGCGCCCCGCCATCACCAGTCACAACCAGGGGAACCATGGCATCCGCAGCGAGCGCTGGCGCTACATCCGCTACGCCGACGGCAGCGAGGAACTCTACGACATGCAGGCCGACCCCACCGCATGGCGCAACCTCGCCGCCCAGCCCCAGTACGCCGGCATCCTCGCCGAACACAGGCTGTGGCTCCCGGAAACCGACCGCCCGCCCGCGCCCGGCAGCGCGAGTCGCATCCTGACCTACGACAAGAAGAACGACGTCGCCGTCTGGGAAGGCACGACCGTGAAACGCACCGACCCGATTCCGCAATGAATCCGAACCCGGCAATCCATCACCTCCGCCGCATGATGCTGGCGCTGCTGCTCGGCCTTGCCTCCCTCCACGGCGGGACCGCCGCACCGCCCAACATCGTCATCCTCTACGCTGATGACATGGGCTATGGCGACCTGGGCGCGAACAATCCCGCGTCGAAGATCCCCACACCAAACCTCGACAGGCTCGCCGCTCAGGGGATGCGGTTCACCGATGCCCACAGCTCCTCCGGGATCTGCACCCCGAGCCGCTACGCGATGCTTACCGGGCGGTTCCACTGGCGAAAGTTTCACGGCATTGTGAACTCGTTCGAGCCACCGGTGATCGACGCGGCGGAGCGGACCCTGCCCGAGATCCTCAAACAGCGTGGTTACCGCACCGCCTGCGTCGGGAAGTGGCATCTCGGCTGGAATTGGCGCGACATCCTGAAGCCCGATGTCCAACCCGGTCCGGACGAGGGGAACCGGAACAAGGGCCTCGCGCCCGATGCCTTCGATTGGTCCAAGCCCATCTCCGGCGGCCCGCTCTCGCATGGCTTCGACTATTACTTCGGCGATGATGTGCCGAACTTCCCCCCCTACGCGTGGTTTGAGAACGACCGCGTCATCAGCACCCCGAGCGAGCCGCTGAGCATCACGCCGCAGACCAGGGAGGGGAACTGGGAAGCGAGGCCCGGCCCCATGACGCCGGGCTGGGATTTCTACGCCGTGGTGCCGCGCATCACCGACAAAGCCGTGGATTGGATTGGCAAGCAGCGCGGACAAAGCGGCCCGTTCTTCCTCTACGCGCCCTTCAACTCGCCGCACGCGCCGATCGTGCCGACCGATGCCTTCACCGGCAGATCGCAGGCCGGCGGCTTCGGCGACTTCATGGCGCAGACGGACGCGGAAGTCGGGCGGATTCTCCGCGCCATCCAGGAGAACGGCTTCGAGGAGAACACGGTCGTCATTTTCACCTCCGACAACGGTGCGGAGCACTATGCCTACGAACGCATCCGCAAGTTCCAGCACCGCAGCTCGGGTCCGTTGCGCGGCTTGAAGCGCGATCTGTACGAAGGCGGCCACCGCGTGCCGTTCGTCGTCAGATGGCCCGGCGTGGTGGAGCCCGGCCGCGTCAGCGACGCCCTCATCAGCCAGGTGGACCTTTTCGCCACGATCGCCGCCCTCGTCGGATACAGCGTTCCTACCGGAACGGCCGAGGACAGCCACGACCTGCTGCCGGTCTGGAAGGAGAACGCCCCCAGCCCCCGCCGCACCATCGTTCACAACACCATGGCCAACACCTACGCGATCCGCCACGACCAATGGGTCCTCATCGCGAACAAGACGGGCGCCCACAGCCGCGTTCCCGCGTGGTTCGACGAGGAAAACGGCTACGCCCAAAATGAACACCCCGGCGAACTGTACGACCTCCGCGCCGATCTTTCGCAAAGGCACAACCTGTACGCCCAGGAGCCGGCCAAAGTGAAGGAACTCACCACCCTGCTCGGAGCCATCCGCGCCCAAGGGCAGGTGCGCTGATGGAGCACGCCCCATGAAACCTCTCCTCACCCTGCTCGCGCTCCTCGCACTCGCCTCGGTCACCGCGGCGGAGAAGCCCAACATCCTCGTCATCATGGCCGACGACCTCGGCTACGGCGACGTCTCCTGCTACGGCGCGAAGGCGGTGCAGACCCCGGCCATAGACCGGCTCGCTCGCGAAGGCGTGCGCTTTACGAGCGGGTATTGCACTGCCTCCACCTGCACCCCCACGCGATTCTCACTGCTCACGGGCACGTATGCCTTCCGCCAGAAGGGCACGGGCATCGCCCCGCCTAACGGACCGGCCGTCATCAAGCCGGGCACGGAGACGCTGGCCTCCATCCTGAAACGCGCGGGCTACGCCACGGCGGTCGTCGGCAAGTGGCACCTTGGTCTGGGTGATCCGGCGCCCGACTGGAACGGCGAACTCACACCCGGCCCGCTCGACCTGGGCTTCGACCACGCCTTTCTCCTGCCCACGACCAATGACCGGGTGCCCCAGGTGTTCGTGGAAGGCCGACGCGTCAAGAACCTCGACCACGCCGACCCGCTTTGGATCGGGGACACAAAACCTTCGGAGGACCATCCCACCGGCCTCACGCATCGACACACGCTCAAGATGGACTGGTCGCACGGACACAACGCGACCATTCACAACGGCATCAGTCGGATTGGCTTCTACACCGGCGGAACGAAGGCGCGTTTCCGCGACGAAGACCTCGCCGACGCGTGGGTGCGCGAGTCCGTGCGCTGGATCGAGGCGAACAAGGACCGCCCGTTCTTTCTCTACTTCGCCTCGCAGGACATCCACGTCCCGCGCATCGCTCACGAGCGGTTTCAGGGCAAGTCCACGCTTGGTCCGCGCGGCGACTGCATCGTGCAGCTCGACTGGTGCGTGGGCGAGTTGATGAAGGCCCTCGACCGCCTCGGCCTGGCGGAGAAGACGCTCGTCGTCTTCTGCTCCGACAACGGCCCCGTGCTCGACGACGGCTACCGAGACGATGCCGTGGAGAAACTTGGCGACCACCGGCCGGCCGGACCGTTCCGCGGCGGCAAGTACAGCGTGTGGGAGGGCGGCACACGCACGCCGTTCATCACGCGCTGGAAGGGGCGCATCGCGCCCGGTGTGTCGGACGAAATCGTCAGCACCATCGACTTCGCCGCCAGCTTCGCGGCGCTCACCGCCGCATCCCTTCCGGAGGACGGCTGTCTCGACAGCTTCAACGTGCTCGGCGCCCTGCTCGGCAGATCCGGCGCAACCGGCCGCGATCATATTCTTCAGCAGGACAACGGCAGCGGAAACCTCGGTCTCCGCGCCGGCGATTGGAAACTCGTGCGGCTCCAGAACCGAGGGAAGTTGCAGGCCACCGTGAGCAAGGACGAGCCCACGCTACCCGCCGCCCGGCACACCCTCTACCAACTCGCCGACGACCCGGGGGAGCGCAGCGACGTCGCCGCCGCGCACCCGGAGGTTGCCGGGCGTCTGATCGCGCAGCTCGACACGCTCATCAGCGCCGGCCGCAGCCGTCGCTGACTCTTCCGCCCAAGGCAGACCCGCCGCCGCCGCATGGGTTGCCCCGCCGCCAACGGGCGCTTTCACCGAAGAGATCGGCGCCCACTCGAGTATTCATGTCGGGCGCACGATCGCTCCGGCGATGATCGGGATCAGCGTGGC
>CAZYJB010000051.1:0-11290 GCA_964647675.1 uncultured Verrucomicrobiota bacterium
GATGGAATGGGTGGATCGCCTGATGCTGCTCCTCCGGCATGGGGTCGCGCAGGCGCGGCCACCGCGAGGCCTCCACCACGATGGCCATCGTCGACCTGCTGAAACGACTGTTGCGCAACGAGAAGATCGGGCGCCACATCGTCCCCATCATTCCGGACGAGGCGCGCACTTTCGGCATGGAGGCGATGTTCCCCGAGTTCGGCATCTACTCCTCCAAGGGACAGCTTTATGAGCCGGTCGACCGCAAGTCGCTGAGCTACTACCACGAGTCGAAGAGCGGGCAGATCCTCGAGGAGGGCATCACCGAAGCCGGTTCCATGGCTTCCTTCGTCGCCGCCGGAACCGCCCACGCCAATCTCGGCGTCACCGCGATCCCGTTCTTCATCTATTACTCGATGTTCGGCTTCCAGCGGGTGGGCGATTCGATCTGGCTCGCCGGCGACAGCCGCGCGCGCGGGTTCCTCCTCGGCGCCACCGCCGGCCGGACCACGCTCAATGGCGAAGGCCTCCAGCATCAGGACGGCCATAGCCAACTCGCGGCCAGCACGATTCCCAACCTGCTCGCGTACGACCCCGCCTTCGCCTACGAGATCGCCACGATCGTGTCCGACGGACTCGACCGCATGTACGGGCGCGGCGAGGACGTCTTCTACTACATCACGCTCTACAACGAGAACCATGTGCAGCCGGCCATGCCGGAGGGGGTCCGCGAGGGTATCCTCAAGGGCCTGTACAAATTCAAGGCCGGCAAGGCCGGATCCAAACGCAAGGTCCACCTGCTCGGCAGCGGGCCCATCATCCGGAGCGCGCTGAAGGCCCAGGAACTCCTCGAACGCTACGAGGTGTCGGCGGATGTCTGGAGTGTGACCAGTTACAAGGCGCTGCGGCAGGACGCGCTCCTCTGCCGCCGCTGGAACATGCTGCACCCGGAAGAGACCCCGCGTGTCTCGTACCTCGAATCCGTGCTGTCGAAGGAATCGGGCCGGTTTATCGCCGTTTCCGACCACGTGCGGTTGGTCCCGGAACAGATCGCGCCGTGGGTTCCGGGCGGCCTCGTTGCCCTGGGCACCGACGGCTTTGGCCGCAGCGAGACGCGCGACAATCTGCGCCGGTTCTTCGAGATCGATGCGGAATCGACCGTCATCGCCGCCCTCCACGCGCTGGCGGTCTCGGGCCAGCTTCCCGCCGCCACCGTGTCGAAGGCCATCGCCGATCTGGGGGTCGACCCGGAAAAGGTGTTTCCCGAGTTGTGCCTGCCGTGATCCGCCTGCGCCCGTGTCGCCCACCTGGATGAGCCAGACCGAGCCCACGCCGCCTGTCACCGCCAGACCGCTCGTCCTGTTGGTCGAAGATGACGAACTGGTTCGCACCACGCTGCGTTTGATGCTGGAGCGCTCCGGCTTCGAGGTGGAGGAGGCCCGGCACGGCGGGGAGGCCGTGGTGCTCTACACCCGTCGCGCGGCGGACGTGGTGCTGACCGACCTGATCATGCCGGATGCCGATGGTCTGGAGACCATCCAGCACCTGCGACGCCTGCGGCCCGCGCCGCGCATCATCGCCATGTCGGGCGGCGGGCGCATCAGCTCGCGGGACTACCTCAAGCTGGCCGCGGCGCTGGGCGCCCGCCGGACGCTGGCCAAACCGTTCACTGAAGCGGACCTGATCACGACGATCCGCGCCGTGCTTGGGGAATCTTGAGGGTCGCTCCGCCTCCGTGATTGACGCCCCGCGCGTCCGCCCGGAGAGTTCGAGCCGAGGACCGCGGCGGATCTGGCCGAACGCACCCATCTGCTGTCCAACGGGAAACTGCCGCGATCGCCACGCCACGCCCCCATGACCGCCCCCGTCGCAGGAGACCAAGCGCTAGCGCCCCGCAAGAAAGTCCTGCTGGTGGATGACAACGACGGTTTGCGCCTGGTCCTGTCGCGGCTGCTCGCGCGCGCGGGTTATGAAGTTCAGGAAGCTCGTCACGGCGGGGAGGCCATCGCGCGGCACCGGCAGAATCCCGCGGACGTGGTCGTCACCGACCTGATCATGCCGGAGAAGGAAGGCCTCGAAACCATCCTGGAACTGAAGCGCATGCAGCCCCGGCTGCGCATCATCGCGATGTCCGGGGGAGGCCGCGTGAATGCGCGCGACTACCTGACGCTGGCCGGTGCTCTCGGCGCCGCGCGCACCCTCGCCAAGCCATTTTCGGACACCGAACTCCTCGGCGCGATCCAGGAGGTCCTCAACGCTCCCGAACCGCCGCCGCCGCCGCCGCTCGCCTGAGGTTTTCCCCACGCGGCGGCGCTTTTTGGTGGTTCGCGAGCTCTGTCTCGCGATTCGGTGTCCAATCAGGATACCGACCTCAGTTTCGGTCTCCTGCTTCCGTGTGGGCTCTCCGGACGTCGGCCCGACTCGCCGGTCGGAGCCGGCGAACCACCGGATGGAACGGGGCGCCCTACCCCGGAGTCCACTCCACGCCGCGCATATCGCCGTCGCGCGCGAACTTGATGTGCATGTTGAAGACGGACGCCAGGGTGTGCGGCGTGTGGGCATGCCCCGCTCTCTCCACGTAACGGCGCAACGCCTCCCGGTAGTCCGGATGCGCACAGTTCTCGATCAGCGTTCGCGCACGCTCCGCCGGGGACTTACCGCGCAAATCCGCCACCCCCTGCTCCGTCGCGATGACACACACCGAGTGCTCGCTGCTGTCCAGATGACTGACCAGCGGGACGATGGTGCTGATCTTCCCGCCCTTGGTCACCGAGGGACAGGTGAAGATCGAGAGGAACGCGTTGCGCGCGAAATCCGCCGAACCGCCGATGCCGTTCATCATGCTGCGCCCGAGGATGTGCGTGCTGTTGACGTTGCCACTCAGGTCGACCTCGATGGCCGTATTGATGGAGATGATGCCGAGCCGACGCACGAGCTCGGGATTGTTGGTAATCTCCTGCGGACGCAACACCAACCGCGTGCGGAAGAACTCCCAATCGGCGTAGATCCCTTCGAGCGTCGCCGGGGGAACGGTCAGCGAACAACCGCTGGCGAAGGTCACTCGCTCGCAGCGCATGAGGGCGATCACGGCATCCTGGATGACCTCCGTATACATCTGGAAGGGCGGGATGCCGGGATGCTCAGCCAGGGCTTGAAGCACGGCATTCGCGGTGTCGCCCACGCCCGACTGCACTGGCAGGAACCCCTTGGGCACCACACCGCGCCGGATCTCACCAGCCAGGAACTCCGCGACGTTTCGGCCGATACGCGCGGTGGTCTCGTTGACCTCGGCGAAGCCTTTCGTTTCGTCCGGCTCATGGACTTCCACCACCCCCGCGATCCGTGCGGGATCAATCTGGATCACGGCGCTGCCCACGCGGTCGCACGGCTTGAAGAGCGGAATGTCGCTGCGCTGCGGCGGATCCAGGGGCTCGTAGATGTCGTGGACGCCGCGCAGGATGGGCGGGTGGTAGCGGTTCAGTTCGATGATCACCTTCTCGGCCACGCGGGCAAAGGTCGGCGCCGCGCCCACCGCCGACGTGAGCACCACCTCGCCGTAGCGCGTGACCTCGCTGGCCTCGAGCACCGCGCAATGCACCGGGCCGAGAAATCCATACCGCACATCCTGCGGCAGGCGTGACAGGTGCATGTCGAAGAATTGCGTCTCGCCGGCATTGATGCTCTTCCGCAGGTCGGGATCCGACTGGTACGGCGTGCGAAACCCGATCGCCCTTGCACGCGCAAGGGCGCCATCGACCGAAGGCCCGGTGGAGGCGCCGGTGATCACGTTGATCTTGAAGGGCCGGCCCGCGGCGTGCTCCGCCTCGGCGCGCGCCGCGATGGCCCGGGGAACCGCCTTGGGGGTGCCCGCCGGCGTGAAACCGCTGAAGGCCACGGTCTGCCCGTCCCCCACCAAAATTGCCGCCTCGGCGGCGGTCAGCTTGGTCAGATCTCTGCGCGTCATAAGGCCTCCTCTACTCAAGGGTCACCAACGCCTGCCCCTCCTGCACCACGGCGCCTACTTCGACCTTCACCTCCCGCACCTTGCCTGCCCGGGGTGCCATCACGAAGGTGTTCATCTTCATGGCCTCGAGGGTGAGCAGATGGTCGCCCTCTGAGACGCCCTGCCCCGCCTGCACGTTGATGGCCGCCACCCGACCGGCCAGCGGACTCGGCACATCGCCAGGAGCGGACGCCGGTGAGGCCTCGGCAGGAGTGGCCGGCGCCGCCAGGACCCTGGTCGTGGCAGGCGGGGCCGATGCCGCCGGGCCGGCGCCTGGGGCGGTTCCGCCCACCGGAACCGCATCGTCCATCTCGACGGTCACTTCGTAGGGTTTCCCGTCCACGGTCACCCGCAGTTTCTTGATCATGGCCATAGCAAGGGAGTCGGTCGTTCAGCGCACCTTGTGCGACGAATAGTGCTGGAAACGTCCCTCGATTGCCCAGGCGTTGACCCAGGTGACCGTGGGCGCGGTGCCGCGGATGTCGAGCACACGGTGCGCGGCGCCCTGCAGGACCACCGACACCGCCGCCGCGATCAACGCGAGCACTTCGGGTTCGACCGGCACGGGACGCTGGGCGTCAGCCCGTTGACGCACCAGCGTCTGCGCGGACTGCACTTCGAGGATCACCTGGCCCAGTGCGCGGGCAACCAGGTCGAGGGATCCGGCGCCCGCGTCGTCAAGCCGGGGTAGCGCACGGTGGATCAGCGCCAGCGCATGCCCGAGGTGGACCGTGCAGGGATCGAGCACGGCGTCGGTCGACGGAGGGGGGACGGCGGGTGCGCTCATGGTGGTGGTTCGTTCGATCAAAGCGGGATGGTTCCGTGCTTCTTCGGGGGTCGCGTCTCACGCTTGGTCAGCGAATTGCGCAGGGCCAGGGCGATGGCCGCGCGCGTTTCCGCGGGCTCGATGACATCGGTGATCATGGCCTTCTTGGCCGCCTCGTAGGGCGAGCAGAACTGGTCGCGGTACGCCGCCACCAGGTCCGCCTCCGCCTGCTTCGGGTCCTTCGCCGCAGCGATCTCGCGCTTGTAGAGAATCTTCACCGCGCCCTCCGCCCCCATCACCGCGATCTCCGCCGTCGGCCACGCGTAGACGACGTCCGCGCCCATGTCGGCCGAGCACATGGCGAGATACGCACCCCCATAGGCTTTGCGCAGGATGACCGTGATCTTGGGCACGGTCGCCGCCGCATAGGCGAAGAGCATCTTGGCACCGTGCCGGATGATGCCGCCGCGTTCCTGCTGCACGCCCGGCAAAAACCCCGGCACATCCACCAGCGTCACCAGCGGGATGTTGAACACATTGCAAAACCTGATGAACCGAGCCGCCTTGTCCGAGGCGTCGATGTCCAGCGTGCCCGCCTTCACCGCCGACTGGTTCGCGATGAACCCCGCTACGATGCCCTGCACCCGCGCGAAGCCGACCACGATGTTGCGCGCCCAGTCGCGCTGCACCTCGAGAAACTCGCCGCCATCCACCAGGCGCGCGATCACCAGCTGGACGTCCAGCGGATCCCGCGAACCCGCGGGCACCAACTCGTTCATGCCCGGATCGGTGCTCAGATCCAGCGGCGTGACCGGCGCATGCGGCGGATCCATCACGTTGTTCGACGGCAAATACGAAAGCAGCCGGCGCGCGATCTGCACCGCATGCGCGTCGTTATCCGCCACAAAATGGATGTTGCCGCTCACCGAGGCATGCGCCGCGGCGCTCCCGATCTCATCCATGGTGCACTTCTGTCCGGTCGCCGCCTGGATCACCTCCGGTCCGCAGATGAACATGTTCGCGGTGCCCTTCACCATGATGATGAAGTCCATCAGGGCCGGTGAATACGCCGCACCGCCCGCACACGGTCCGGCGACGACGGCGATCTGGGGAACCACTCCCGACACGAGCACGTTGCGGAAGAACACCTGCCCGTAGCCGGAGAGCGAATCGTCGCCTTCCTGAATGCGCGCGCCTCCCGAGTCGTTGAACCCCACGATGGGACAGCCGACCTTCAAGGCGTACTCCATGAGATCGCAGATCTTCTTGGCGTGGATGCGGCCCAGCGAACCTCCCGCCACCGTGAAGTCCTGACTGAACGCCGCCACCACCCGACCGTCCGCCTGGCCCACCCCGGTGACCACGGCGTCCCCCGGCATCGACTTGGTCTCCAATCCGAAATGATGGCAGTCGTGGTCGGCGTGCTGCCCCCATTCCTGAAAGGTCCCGGCTGTGAACAGTTCGTTCAGCCGGTCGCGCGCAGTCATCACGCCCTTCTTGCGGCGTGCTTCGAGCTTGTCGGCCCCGGCCCCGGACTGGGCGGTCGTCCGTCGTTTCCTCAGGTCGTCCAGCAGTGCTTGGGGAATTGGCATGGTTTCAGGAGGTTGAAAGGTGGTAACTCAGTGGCCCGCGCCCGGCTTGGGCATGCAGAACTCGGTGAGCACACCGAGAGTTGATTTCGGATGCAGGAACGCGACCAGCTTGCCACCCGCACCGTCGATGGGCTGCTCGTGGATCAGGCGCACACCGGCGCTGGCGGCCTGCCCCAACTGGCCGGCGATGTCGTTCGTGCGAAAGGCGACGTGATGAATGCCACCGGCCGGATTCTTCTCGAGGAACCTGGCGATCGGACTGTCGGGGTCGGTGGGCTCCAGCAGCTCGAGGTGAACCTCGCCGCATGCGAAGAACACCGTGCGCACGCGCTGGGACGGCACCTCCTCGACGCCTCCTGCCTTCAGTCCGAGCGCCTTTTCGTAATAGGGGATCGCGTCTGCCAGGGACTTCACCGCGATGCCCAGATGATCGATCTGCGTCAGCATAGGAATCAGGATTCGGGTTTGAAGAGCCGGACCAGGTGCCGCGCCGCCTCGACGGGTGTGAGGGCGCCGCGTTCGAGTTCCACGTCGAGCGCCAGGCGCTCCGCACGCACTAAGGGGTCGGTCTCGAACCGCGCCCAGACCGCCTCGCGCAGCAGGTCGTCCAGCCATCCGCGGGCCTGGCAGAGCCGGCGCTCGGCCAGGACCCCAGCCGGCTCGAGCACGGCATAGAATCGTTCCACGGTGGACCAGAAATCAGCCACGCCCTCCCCCGTCAGCGCCGAGCACAGTTCGACGGGAACGGTCCAACCACGCGTCACGGGGGAGGTGGCGTGCAGGGACAACGCCTGCTCGGCCCGGGCCGCCTCCGCGCGCGTGCGATTGTCGCCGTCCGCCTTGTTGATCAGCACGGCATCCGCCATCTCGTTCACACCGCGCTTGATGCTCTGCAGTTCGTCGCCCGCGCCGGGCAGCAACAGGAGCACCAGGAAATCGACCAACGACCGAAGGGTGACCTCGCTTTGGCCCACGCCGACGGACTCCACCAGAACCACATCAAATCCCGCGGCCTCACAGAGCAGAATCGTCTCGCGGGTGCGTCGCGCGACGCCACCCAGCACGCCCCCCGACGGGGACGGTCGGATGAACGCGCGCGGGTGTGCGCCCAACCGATCCATGCGCGTGCGGTCGCCGAGGATGCTGCCGCCCGAGCGCAGGCTGGAGGGGTCGATCGCCAGCACCGCAACGCGGTGCCCCGCCTCGCAGAGCTGCAGGCCGAGGGTCTCGATGAACGTGCTCTTGCCGGCCCCGGGCACGCCGGTAATTCCGACCCGTCGCGCAGTCCCGGTCCGCGAAAGCACCTGCCGAAGCAGCGCCTGCGCGTCCGCCTCGTGCACGGCGGCCCGGCTTTCCACCAGCGTGATGGCGCGCGCCAGGGCGGTTCGATCCCCGGTCCGAATGCCCTCCGCGAGGCGCTCCACCGTGACCGCGCGAACGGCGGTCGCGGGGCGTTCGGAATCGGGGATCGGTTCCATGAGTTTCCACGCGCGCATCACCGCGTCCGCCAGTCGAGGCAACCAGTCCGGCCACGGCCATGCTGTCGCGTCCGAGTTCATGTCGAGCGAAGTCTCCGTTCCAGCTCCTCGACGATGAGGCGCGCGGCCTGTGGGATCTGGGTGCCGGGGCCGAACACCGCGGCCGCGCCGCGGGCCTTCAGGAACTCGTAATCCTGGGCCGGGACCACCCCGCCCACGATCACCATGATGTCCTCGCGTCCCACCTTGATCAGCTCCTCGCGCAATTGCACCAACAGGGTCTTGTGGCCGCCCGCGAGCGAGCTGATGCCCACCACGTGCACATCGGCTTCCACCGCCATCTTGGCGGTCTCCTCCGGGGACTGGAACAGCGGCCCGATGTCGACGTCGAACCCGAGATCCGCATAGGCGGTGGCCACCACCTTGGCGCCGCGGTCGTGACCGTCCTGCCCCATCTTCGCGATGAGAATGCGGGGCCGTCTTCCATGACGCTCCGCAAACGCCTCGGTGAGCGCGCGCACCTCGCCCATCTCCGGGGACTGCCCGAACTCGCTGCCGTAGACTCCGCTGACCGACCGGATGATGGCCTGGTGGCGGCCGAAGACTCGTTCCAGCGCCGACGAAATCTCGCCGAGGGAAGCGCGGGCGCGCGCCGCTTCCACACTCAACTCCAGCAGGTTGCCCGAGCCCGACTCCGCCGCTTTGGCAAGCGCCTCCAGCGCGGCGCGGACGCGGCCCGCGTCGCGTTCCGCCTTCAGCTTCTGCAGCCGCTGTATCTGCGAAGCGCGCACGGCACTGTTGTCCACCTCGAGCACCGACAGCGCTTCCTGGCGGTCGAGGCGGTATTGGTTCACGCCAACGATCACCTCCTGGCCCGAGTCGATGCGCGCCTGGCGCCGCGCCGCCGCCTCCTCGATGCGCAGCTTCGGGAGCCCGGTCTCGATCGCCCGCGCCATGCCGCCCAGCGACTCCACCTCGCGCAGGTGTGACCACGCTCGCCGCAATAGCGCGTCGGTCAGTGCCTCGACGTGGTACGATCCCGCCCACGGGTCGATGACCCGCGTGATGCCGGTCTCTTCCTGGAGGTAGAGCTGCGTGTTGCGTGCGATGCGTGCCGTGAAATCCGTGGGCAGCGCAATCGCCTCGTCGAGCGAGTTGGTGTGCAGCGATTGCGTGTGCCCCCAGCGCGGCGGCCATGGCCTCGATGCAGGTGCGCGTGACGTTGTTGAACGGATCCTGCTCGGTCAGTGACCAGCCGGAGGTCTGCGAGTGCGTGCGCAGCGCCATGGACTTGGGGTTCCTGGGCTGAAACCCCGCGATGAGCTTCGCCCACAGCGCGCGTGCCGCGCGCATCTTGGCGATCTCCATGAAGAAGTGCTTCCCCTGCGCCCAGAAGAACGAGAGCCGCGGCGCGAACGCGTCGATGTCGATGCCCGCCTTCAAACCGGCGCGCACGTACTCGAGACCGTCGGCCAGGGTGTAAGCCATCTCCAGGTCGGCCGGCGCCCCCGCCTCCTGCATGTGGTAGCCCGAGATGGAGATGGAATTGAACTTCGGCATCGACCGCGCGGTGAAGGCGAAGATGTCCGCAATGATCCGCATCGAGGGCGATGGCGGGTAGATGTACGTGTTGCGGACCATGTACTCCTTGAGGATGTCGTTCTGAATCGTCCCCGAGAGCTGATCGAGTCGCACGCCCTGCTCCTCGGCCGCGACGATGTAGAAGGCCATCACCGGCAGCACGGCGCCGTTCATGGTCATCGACACCGAGATGCGGTCGAGCGGGATGCCGTCGAACAGCACTTTCATGTCCAGCACCGAGTCCACCGCCACGCCGGCTTTGCCGACATCGGCGAAGGCGCGCGGATGGTCGGAGTCGTAGCCGCGGTGCGTGGGCAGGTCGAAGGCCACCGACAGCCCCTGCTGGCCCGCCGCGATGTTGCGCCGGTAGAACGCATTCGAATCCTCGGCGGTCGAGAAGCCGGCGTACTGGCGCACGGTCCAGGGTCGCGAGACATACATCGACCCGTAGGGGCCCCGAACGAAGGGAGGCAGTCCCGGCAGGGTGTCGAGATGCTCGCAGGAGGCGAGATCCGCAGCGTCGTTGACCAGCCCAATGTCGATCTGCTCCAGCGTGCGCTCGACCCAGTCGGACGCCGGCCGTCCCGTTTCGACATGCACCGCTCGCTCCCAGTCGGCGCGCGTGGTGCGTGATGCCGCGGTGGCGAACGGAAGGCTCGTAAAGTCGGGATTCTGGTTCATAGCTCGACCCCCAGCCGCCGGGCAACCGCCGTCAGAACCTCCAGCGCATTGGCGCGGAGATGAATGAACTCATCCACACCTGCCGCACGATGGGCTTCCACCTGGTCGGGTGGATAACCGGCCAGGATCACCAGGATCCCGGGATGACGCGCGCGAAGCGCCGCCACCAGGGCGGGCACCAGCTCCGGATAGGTCTCGTCCGTCGAGCACAGGCACACTGCTTCCGCTCCCGCGGCAATCGCGGTGACCGCGGCCTCTTCGGGTGTCTTGAACCCGGGCGGATTGATGACGTGCAGACCCCCAACCTCGAAGAAGGCGCGCGCGTAATCGGCCCGTGCCTTGTGCTGCCGCGGGGGACCGAGATTCGCGAGGAAGACGACCAGGCGACGTCCCCGGCGGCGCTCGAGGGCGGTCACGGATTCCCGGAGGTGTTCGAATCCCTCGGAGAGACGGGAGAGCCGCACCGGTTTCAACTCGGCGCCGGGTGCGCCCGCGATGCGCACTGCCCGCGTGATCTCGCCCAGGCTCGCCCCGGCCGACGCGGCATCGACGCAGGCCTCGAAGAGGTTGACGTCCGTTTTCTCCACCACTTCGGCCAACCGGTGGAGGACCTCGTGATGCTGCGGGTCATCCGCTGCCATCCGGTAGGCGGACACCTGGAGCGCGCGCCGTTGCGCGAACCCGTCTCCGGCCGGCTTGACGACCGGCTCTCCGGACTCCTCCGGGTTGGCGTAGACATTGACGCCGACCATTCCGTCGCGACGCCGTTCCACCTGCTCGCGACGCCGGGCCTGCACCGACTCGACCTGAGCCTGCGGCCAGCCCGCCTCCATCGCGCGGCGCATGCCGCCGCGGCGTTCGATCTCCTGAAACGCCTCCCAGGCCTTGCCGGCCAGCTCATGGGTGAGGCACTCGACATACCACGAGCCGCCGGCCGGATCGGCCGTGCCCGCGAGATGGCACTCGTGAAGCAGGACGAGCTGCTGGTTGCGCGCGACGCGTTGCGCAAACTCGTTGTCGGCGCGCAGCACCTCGTCGAAGCGGCCGACCTGCAGGCTGTCACAGCCGCCCAGGACCGCCGCGAGAGCTTCGGTGGAGGTCCGCAGCAGATTGACGTGCGCGTCGCAGCGCGACTTGTTGAGAAGCGACGTCCGCACATGAATCGTCGCGCGCTGCGCCGCGTCGTCGCCACCTAACAGCGACACCACGC
>CAZYJB010000052.1:0-11167 GCA_964647675.1 uncultured Verrucomicrobiota bacterium
GGCCTGCGTGCCGGTGTTCATCGCCACGCCCACGTCCGCCTGCGCCAGGGCCGGCGCGTCGTTGGTGCCGTCACCGGTCATCGCCACGAGATGCCCCTGGGCCTGCTCGTCCCGGATGCGCTTCAATTTCGCCTCCGGCGTGGCCTGCGCCATGAAATCGTCCACCCCCGCCTCCGCCGCGATCGCAGCAGCGGTGAGCGGATTGTCGCCGGTGATCATGACCGTCCGGATGCCCATCCGGCGCAATTGCGCGAAGCGCTCCTGAATACCGCCCTTGACGACGTCCTTGAGCTGCACGACGCCGAGCACCTCGCTGCCCTCGACCACCACGAGCGGCGTACCGCCCGCGCGCGCGACGTCCTCGACCGACTGAGCGACCGCTTCGGGAAACCGTCCTCCGAGACGATCCACGTGCGCCCGGATCGCTTCCGCCGCGCCCTTGCGAATCACACGCGCGGGCGCTCCTGCCTCGGCAGCGATGTCGACCCCGCTCATGCGCGTCTGCGCGGTGAAGGGAACGAACTGCGCGTGGGAGGGCACGACATCTCGCGCACGCAGGCCGAATTGCTCCTTGGCGAAGACGACAAGGGAACGGCCTTCGGGGGTCTCGTCGGCCAGCGACGCGAGCTGCGCGGCATCGGCGAGGCGCTGCGCCCCGACGCCGGGCGCGGGCAGGAACGCCGAGGCCATGCGGTTACCGAGGGTGATGGTGCCGGTCTTGTCCAGCAGGAGGACATCCACGTCCCCCGCCGCCTCGACCGCGCGACCGCTCGTCGCCATGACATTGCGCCGGATGAGGCGGTCGATGCCGCTGATGCCGATGGCGCTCAACAGGCCGCCGATGGTGGTCGGGATGAGGCAGACCAGCAGCGCGATCAGCACCGGGATCGGGAAGTCCACGCCCGCGTACGTTCCGTACGGCTTCAGCACGACGCAGACCAGAAGGAAGACCAGCGTGAGCGCCGAGAGCAGGATCGTGAGTGCAATCTCGTTGGGCGTCTTCTGGCGCGTGGCGCCCTCCACCATCGCGATCATGCGATCGAGAAACCCGTGACCTTTCTCCGCGGTCACACGCACGACGATGCGGTCGCTGATCACGCGCGTTCCGCCGGTCACGGCGCTGCGATCCCCGCCCGATTCGCGGATGACCGGCGCGGATTCTCCGGTGATCGCCGCTTCGTCGACGCTCGCAATGCCTTCGACGACCTCGCCATCCGCGGGGATCACGTCCCCCGCCTCACACACGATGCAGTCGCCCTTCCGCAGCTCGGTCGCGGGCACCTGTTCCTCGCGGCCCTCCATCACGCGTCGCGCCACGGCCTGGGTCCGCGCTTTCCTCAGGCTGTCGGCCTGGGCTTTACCGCGCCCCTCGGCCAGTGCCTCGGCGAAGTTGGCGAACCACACCGTGAACCAAAGCCAGACCGCGAGGTGCACCGTGAATGCGCGCGGCGACCCGGGCTCCGAGGTGACCGCGGCGGCGGTGGTCAGGATGGCGCCGACCAGGGTCACGAACAGGACCGGGTTCCGGACCAGGTGACGAGGGTCGAGTTTGCGAAAGGCGCGACCGATCGCAGGGCCGACAAGAGAGCGGTCGAAGAGCGACGGAGTAGCGTTGGGAGTCATGGCTTAAGCGACCGTTCAGTCGGGCATTGCAAGAGAGGTAGGGCGGGGCGTAATCGAGGGGGTTGCGATGGCTGCGGCGCCTCAGGGACGAGGCGTCCTACCAAGAGCTTCCTCCCTCTTCGGCATTCGCGTCCCGGCATCCCAATCCATGCCGGCGTTTGAATCCCGAAGGGATTCCGTCCACAGCCCGGGGTTGGCCGCAGGCCTACCCCGGGTACGACGCCATCCCTCTTCAGCACTCCAACCGCAACGCGGTTGGAGTGACGGCATCGCCCGTCGGCGCCATGGACTCGCAACCCCTCCAGGGTTGCCACGGCGACGGTGACCGTATCACCCCAGGTTGCGCGGCACGCGCAACCTGGGGCTTCGGACGCAACCGCGTTGCGGTTGTTCAGCATGCGTCCGATCGCCACGCGATCGGACGGGTCGGGAGCCCGCGACCCACCTAAGGCCTGGCGAGGCGATAGAATCCCGCCCCTCCCGAGGGCGTCACCGGGTGGCTGCTTCCCACCACACCTGACACCGCCGACCACGAGCCTGGCAACGCTGTCGTCGAAGTCTCGAGGCCATACCCGGTGGCGTCAGACGGCCAAGTCAGACGAAGACCAAGCCCCTCACGCTCGATCGTGAGTGCCGGGGCCGGACCCGATGCCGCTCCCAGCGCATACAACCCGAAATCGTCGATGCCGAAGTACCAACTATCCGCGCCGGCATGCGCGAATCGGAACCGGACGGTGGCCTGTTGATCGGCCTTCGGCAGCGCGAAGAATTCAACGCGCTTGGACTCCACCGGATTGTCGTCGACGCGCCCCTGGATCGCCGGCGCGAGCGCCTCCGAGAGCGGTGCCGCGATGAACGCGCCATACGTCCCGCCCACCTCCGCGCCGGTGTCGTCGACATACCGCGCGATATCACTCTGTTCCGTGGTGAAGGTGGCCGTTACGTCGATGGTGTCGGTGCCCTCCACCTTCAGGATGTCGCGGCTGTCGAGAAAGTAGGCGACCGGCAGCCACGTGGCACCGCGGTCGATGGAGTACTCGACGGCCGCGAGGCTGTCCTGGTTCTGCTCCCAGAGACTCTTGAAGGCCAGATGCACATTGGTCCTGCCCGTCAGATCGAAATCGCGCGTGAACAGATACAACACCTGGCCGGATCCGCTGTTCTGGTACCCGGAGTTGGCGAACAGAAACCGTCCCTGCGCCAGCGGCCCTTCCAGCACTTTCCCGTTGAGAACGTTGAACAGGTTCACCGAGAGCACGCGGGCGTAATCGGACTCCGAGCTGTCCGGCACTCCGTAAGTCTTGAAAGGCTGGCGAAAGCGGTCGGCACCGATGGCCACCCAGGCCCCCAGGGCGGGCGAACTGAGGTCCTGGAAATCCATCCCTTCGCTGAGCGGCGTGGTGTAGCTCTTCTGCGTCCAGCCCGCCGGAAGCTCACCTTCGGCGATGCTGTCGAAGTTCTCGAAATACAGCGGCGACGGCAGCACGACGTTGCGATAACTGCCCACCGTGGTGGTGCGCTCGATGCGCTGGGTCTCAGGTCGCGCCGCGTCATCGGCAAAGGTCAGGACCCAGTGATGCGTCGATCCGACTGCCGGCAAGGCGGGCGATTGGTAAGTGATCGACGTCAGTCCCTCGGCCGGGGTGGTCACCTGCGGGGTGACAGGGGTGCCGTCCAGGGTCAGTTGAATCGAGGACGTAACGACCTTCAGCGTGCCGTTGGTGATCGAGGCGGTGAAGCGCAGGACGGGCGGCTGATTGGACGCCCCGTCCGTGGGGCTTACCGCCAGGACGCGAGGACTGGACGACGAGCCGGCGGGCTCCACCCGGAACGATTCGGTGGCGAGGATGTCGTTGCCGTCGTTGAGCAGGAAATGGACGACGTACGGGCCGGGCTCGGCGAGCCCCGGGTTGAACGTGATCGTGCCGTCCGCATGGACCGTGTTCCCGTTCTGGGTGCCATCAACATAGGCCCAGAGCGTCGACTGCGGTCCGCCCGGCACCTGACCTTCCTTGTAGATACCGACCCAGTCCTTGGGATTGGCCGGGCCATTGGTGAAGGTGATCGTGATGGGCTGGCCCGTCAGGTACACCCGGCTGCCGACGCGCACGAGCGGTGTCCCCGGATCGACCACCTTGAACTGGTTGGTGGCGATCCAGTCATAGCCGTCGTTGACGAAGAAGTACGCCAGCCAATCCCCGGCGAGAGCGAGGCCTGCGGGAAAGGTCACGGCCCCGGACTGGAACCCCGTGTTGCCGTTCTGCGTGTTGTCCACATAGCGCCAGATGGTGGAGGGTACCGGGCCGGGCGTCTGTTCCGGAAGGTACACACCGATCCAATCCCGGGCCGCACCGGGACCGCCACTGAACGCGATGCGGATCTCCTCGCCGGGATAGTAGACGTCATGGTCGCTCTGCAGCGTGGCTGCGCCCGCAGCCATCGCGGCGATGGCCAGGAAGGCGGTGGCGGACGTGAACCACGCCGGGCGTCGCGCGGGCGGGGAGGATGGGAAGGGCTTCATGGCATCGATGAGGAGTGGATTCTCGGGGTGAAGAGGTGGCACGAAGGTGAATCTCAGGGCGTGCAGAGCACGGGGGTCGCGCCGTTCGAGCCGAGGCGCGTCCATTCGGAAAGGATCGCCTCCGCCTCGGGCGACGACATGGCCTGCCATTCGCGATCGTCGACGCGGCGCACGAAGCGGTGGTTCTGCATTTCCATGCGGCCCATGGCGAGGGCTTCGCCCGCGCGCTGCGCGGCGAGCATCTTTTCCTTCAGCTCAGGTGAGAACCGCTCGAGGTAGGCCACCTTCCAGGAGGAACGATCCGAGGGCTTGCCCGTGGCGGAGACCACCACCGCGCGGAAGGCATCTTCAGCCGATCCGTCGACACCGCGAATGGGAGGCGGGGCATCGCGCGGACCGGTGAAAATGCGCGCCGCGCTCACGTCGTAGAAGAATCCCAGTTCCCCGGCGGTCCTGCGCGAGAGGGTCGTGGTCACCACGTAGGCCACCGCAGCAGTGGCGAGAAGGATCGCGGCGATGACACGGAGGCGTTGGCTGCTGGACGGGCCCATGGTGGGTTGACGCTCGGCCGCGGAGGGGCTCGCCGGTCAGTGCGGGTCTGCCTTGGCCGACCACCAGCACGCATTGGTGTCGCAGGGGATGCGACCGGGTTCGAGCAGGCTCGCGCTGCCATCGGCGCGGGCGTAGTTCGATTTCCGGCCGTGGCGCACGGCGCCTCGGTCACCTTGCGCGAGACGGTTGAAGCCGGGGCTGTTGGCGTTGCCCACCTCCTTCCAGATCCACCACCGGTCCTGCGGCCAGACACCGAACACGTCGCCGTGTCCGTCGCCGAAGAGCAAAAGCTGCGAGGCCGATTCGATCATGCTGGAGCGGCACAGGTTGTTCTCGTAGCCCTGCGGACGCCCGAAGGGAGGTTGAGCGCCGCCGAAGGTCCAATGCACGTTCACCGCGCCGAGGCCGCTGGGAATGTCGATCTCGCCGCGGACGAACTGGCCGAGCACCCAGGGGCTGGCGGGGCGGGTCTTCGACGGCCGCGCGCTGGCGTAGACCTCTTCCTTCTCCGCCGGGCAATCGTAGAGGCGCGCTACACGGCCGGCGTAGCCGTAGAGATGCGCCCGCCAACTCGACTCACCCCCGCCTGCGATCAGCGCCTGGATCGGCGGAAACCATTCCTCGTGATCACCGGCATAGAGCTGCGTCGCGAGTCCGAGCTGCTTCAGGTTGTTCACGCACTGGATCTGCAGCGCCCGCGCCTTCGCCTGGCCCAGGGCTGGCAACAGCATCGACGCGAGGATCGCGATGATGGCGATCACCACCAGCAGCTCGATCAGCGTGAACGCGCGAAGACCGCGAGGCCGGGTTCGGGACGGAGGCGGATGCACGCCCCACCATCAGATCGCGACCACGCGCCCCGTCAACCGCGAGTTTGCGACCATCGTGAAACAACGGGGACTCGCCGGTTCCGTCCGGCGAGTCGGGAGAGCGGTATCCCATCGGCATCCTGCCGGACGCCGGGTTGCGAGTCGGAGCTCGCGACCCGCCGGGGGAGGGAGGTGGTGAGTGCGGCTACGGGGGCGGGTGGAGCACGCGCGTTCGATAGGGTGTGCGTTCCACCAATGCGTCGAGGCCGCCATGCAGCGCGAGGAACTCCGGCTCCTGCAACAGGTGCCGCGCCCGGGCATCGCGTCGAATCTGCCACCTCAACGACTCCGTACGCGGCGACCAACCCATGCCCTGGGAAACCTCCAGCCCCTCGAACTGCACCTTGTACAACGCGCGTTCCGAGTAGCACGTGCCGAGATACAGATGGCCGATGCCGGACTCCTGGAAATACCGCACGGCCAGGGTCATGAGCGACAGGCCCAGGCTGCGATTCGCGTGTTTGAGGTCGTAGAACGCGTAGTAGTAGTGGGCCATTCGCGGCGGCTCGAGGTACATCAGCGCCACCCCCACCTCGCGATCCCCCAAGGCGCTGTCCCGACACAGCAGCGCGTGTGTGATCACGCGTCCGCCCAGGAGCGCGTCGAGCCGGTCGCCGGTCATGATGCCCGCCCCGAACCGCTGATGCGCGAAATCCAGCCATGCCTCGCGCCGGACGGTCGTGTACTCAAACGCGGCGCGAGGCTGAAGCTCCAGCCGCAGGCCATCCGCCTTGCGCAGGAGGCGGCGGTTCTCCGACGAGGCACGAAAGCCCGGCAGCGGCAGTCGCAACTGCCGGCACAGCGTGAACCGGTCGAGGTCCGGCGTCACGGGATGGAACCCCGCCGCGTACAGATCCGCCGGGGTCTCGTGCGCCTCCCGCACCGCCCAGACCACATACGGATACAGGTACCGCGAGTAGTCGGGATCGTATTCGGAGAACAACAGCTTCATCGGACGGTCGCTCGCGGCATCTCTGGCCTCCCAACTCCACCCCTTTCCGGCGCGGCGCGTCCCGGCCAGCGCGGGCCATCTGTAGGCGCCGCTCGTCGCGCGCGACAAGGAGAAACGGGGCACGGGAAGCGCCGCCTCCCCTTGCCCGCGCGGCGGCGTGCCGCCATGGTCTCCGCTCGTGAGCTGGCTCCGCTTTTGTCGGCTGCTTGGCGTGGCGATGGCCTGTTACGGTCTCGGACCCCTGTCCGTCGCGGCCGACGACCGCTTGTCGTCGACGCCTTCCCGGGCGACGCCCGACGCCACCGCGCTGGTGCGTGCCATCGTCGCGCGGGCGCGCGTGGTGTCGGAGGACGCCACCCTTCCCACCGTCGTCTACACCAACAGCTCGGTTTACCAGACGCTCGCTTCGGACGGCACGGTGAAGCGGACCAAGGAGAAGCTCTACCGCGTGACGCTCGCGCGAGGCATGACGGAAAACGAACTTCTCGCCATCAACGGTCGACCGCTCGCGGGAGGCGAACACGAGTTGCTGAACGAGAAGGAACGCAGGTGGCGGGACACCTATGCCGCCGGGCGCGACGGTTCGTCGCCCCAGCGCATGGATCACATCATCAACGAACGGCTGTTCGCGCGTTTCGACCTCGAGGTCCTTGGCGAGGAACTCGTGCGCCAGCATCGGTGCTGGGTGATCTCGCTCCGACCCAAGGCCAATCCTCCGTCCGAGGAACGTCTGATGGACCGGGTCTTCAACCGGCTGGCCGGACGCCTGTGGGTGGACGCGGCGACCCACGAGATCGTGAAGGTGGAGGCGGCGACCCAAGGGTCGCTCCGCGTCTGGGGCGGACTCCTCGGTGCCTTGGAATCATTCAGGATTCACCTCGACCGCGAAGACGCCGGGCGCGGCGTCTGGTTCAACCGCCACCTCGACATCGCGGTGAGAGGTCGGAAGTTGTTCTCGCCCCTTTCGATGCGCGCCATCGAACTGGCCGGTCCGGTACAGTTCATGCCGGGCGGGGAAGCCGGCGGTGCGGCCTCTCCGCGTTGACCTGATCTCCGCTTGATCTCCGGCTTCCGGACTGCCATGCCCCTCCGAACCTTCCCCTCGCCCATGCCCACCCTCCGCCTCTTCGCCTCCGCCCTGGCGCTCGCCGGCGCGTCGACCCTCCTCCCCGCCTCGGATTCCTGGCCCGCGTTCCGAGGTCCGAACGCCTCCGGTGTCTCCGAGACCGCCCGTCCGCCCCTGGCCATCGGCCCCACCAACCTCGTGCTCTGGACCACGCCGGTCCCGTGGTCGCCCTCCTCGCCGGTGGTGGCTGGGGATCGCGTGTTCGTCACCACCTTTGTCGACGGCAAACTCGAAACGCGCGCGCACGCCGCGAGCGACGGACGCCTGCTGTGGGCGCACCCGTTTCCGGTGGAGGGCCTCGAGGAGTTCCATGGCACCGAAGGCAGCCCGGCTGCGTCGTCTCCGGCCACCGATGGCTCGATCGTGGTGAGTTATTTCGGCTCGGGCGGGCTTGTGGCGCACGAGGTGAGCGGACGCGAGCGCTGGCGGAAGTCGCTCTCCAAGGCGATGACGTCCGGGAATTTCGGTTCCGGCACCTCGCCCGTCATCGTGGGCGACCAGGTGATCCTGTGCCGCGACCAGGCGCGCGGCTCGTCGATCATGGCCTTCGACCTCCGCACCGGTGATCGACGCTGGGAAACAGCGCGCGCGGAAGCGCCGACGAGCTACGGCACGCCCGTCGTCTGGCGGCATGACGGGGTGGTCGACATCGTCCTGGCCGGCTCGTTGTCCATGCGCGGCTACGACCCGGATTCGGGGTCGGAGCGCTGGGTGCTCCATGGGTTGCCCAGCTTCACCTGCACCACACCCGTGTTGGGTGAAGAGATGCTCTTCTTCGCCGGCTGGTCTCCCGGCAAGGCCGACTCGCCGTGGCCAACGTGGGCGAGCACGGTCGAGAAACAGGACAAGAACGGTGACGGTTGGATCTCGGTGGACGAATTCGAATCCGGCCCGGTCTGGTTCAAGGCACAGGACATCGACGGCAACGGCAAACTGGAGCAAAGCGACTGGGAGGCCATCGGCGGCCAGATGCGCCGCGGCGAGAATGTGCTTTTGGCCGTGAAGCCGGCGGGACGCGGCGACGTCACGGCGACGCACGTGGCGTGGAAACAGGTCAAGGGCCTGCCGTACGTGCCGAGCCCCCTCGCTTATCGGGGACGTGTGTATCTCATCAAGGACGGCGGCCTCATGTCGTCCTTCGATGCGCGCACCGGCGAGCCGTTCTATTCGCAGGAGCGCATCGGAACCATGGGCGGCTACTACGCGTCACCGGTGGCAGCCGATGGACGGATCTATGTGGTGTCGTTGCAGGGGGTGCTCAGCGTCATTCGCGCGGGCGGTGAAAAGCCCGAGGTCCTGCATCGGGCCGAGTTCGGCGAACGCATCGCCGGCACGCCGGCGTTGGTGGGCGAGCGCCTCTTCCTGCGCACGCAAACCAAACTCTACGCCTTCGGAAATCCCTGATCGCCAAAACCCAGGGTTGCCGGACCCCTGGTCCGGGAGCATCGTAAGGCCATGGTCACCATCAAAACCTACTCCAGCCTGATGGACGCTGACCTCGCCCGCGCTCACCTGGAATCCTCCGGTGTCAACGCCTTCATCCAGAACGAAGGCACAGCTTCCTGGATTCTCGGCGCGCCGCCCATGGTGCAAGGGGTGAACATCCAGGTTGCCAACGAGGACGTGGAACGCGCGGTGGAAATCCTGAAGGCGATGCCGGTGGGCGACTGAGCCCACGGCCGAACCGGACTAGAAACAGAAAGGCCGGGAGCGCCGTCGCTCGATCCGTCGCGACGTCACTCCCGGCTTGCTTGCGAATTTCGATCAGCCCCGCGCGACCCCGCCTCAGCGGCCCTTGGGCTACGCCGTGCGCCCGGCGTAGACCGCGCCCGAGCCGAGGATCTGCTCGATGCGCAGCAACTGGTTGTACTTCGCCAACCGGTCGCTACGGCTGAGGGAGCCGGTCTTGATCTGGCCGCAGTTCGTGGCCACCGCAATGTCGGCGATGGTGGCGTCCTCGGTCTCCCCCGAGCGATGGCTGAGCACCGCCTTGTACCCGTTGAACTGCGCGAGCTGCACGGCGTCGAGCGTCTCGGTCAGGGAGCCGATCTGGTTCACCTTCACGAGAATCGCGTTGGCGGTGGCGGTATCGATGCCCTTCTGGAGGAACTTCACGTTGGTGACGAAGAGATCGTCGCCGACGAGCTGCACCTTGGAGCCAAGCTTGTCGGTCAGGAGTTTCCAGTTCTTCCAGTCACCCTCCGCGCACCCGTCTTCGATGCTCACGATCGGGTAGTCGTTGCAGAGCTTCACGTAGAAGTCCACGAGCTCCTCGCCGGAAAGCGTCTGGCCGGTGCTCTTCTTGAAGGTGTAGGTGCCGGCCTTGTCCTTGTTGTAAAACTCCGAGCTGGCCACATCGAGGGCGAGGAAGATGTCCTTGCCCAGCTTGTAGCCGGCGTCCTTGGTGGCCTGCGCGATGACGTCGAGCGCGGCTTCGGCGCTGTCGAGCTTGGGCGCGAATCCTCCCTCGTCACCCACCGCGGTGCTGAGGCCCTTCTTCTTCAACACCGCCTTGAGCGCATGAAAGATCTCGGTGATCGCCTGCAGACCCGCACTGAACGTGGGGAGTCCGTGCGGCATCACCATGAACTCCTGGAAGTCGATCGGCGCGTCGGAATGCGCGCCACCATTGATGACATTGGCCATCGGCACGGGGAGCACCTTGGCGTTCGGACCGCCCAGATACTTGAAGAGCGGCTGTCCGAACGCGTTGGCGGCGGCCTTCGCGTTGGCCAGCGAAACGGCGAGGATGGCGTTCGCGCCGAGCTTCGCCTTCGTCTCCGTGCCATCGAGATCGAGCATGATCTGGTCGATCGCCAACTGGTCCAGGGCATCCTCCCCGACCAGCTTCGGCGCGATCTTGGTCAGCACGTTGTTCACCGCCTTCTTCACGCCCTTGCCGAGGAAACGTGACTTCTCGCCGTCGCGCAGCTCGAGTGCCTCGTGCTCGCCGGTGGACGCTCCGGAGGGGACCGCGGCGCGACCCACCGTGCCGTCGACCAGGATGACATCGGCCTCGACCGTCGGATTGCCACGCGAGTCGAGGATCTCGCGGGCCTGAATTTCAGAGATGCTGATCATGTTCAGAGTTCGGATTCGGGCTTGGTCTTGCTCAACGACAGACTGGATGAATGAACGGCACGCGCTCGGCCAAGACCGGACTGGCGCGGCCGCCGAGAATACGGGGGGCGAGGGGTCCGTCAAGGAACCGGGGCCACGACCCGCTCTCTCACACCTGTAACCGATGCCCGGCCCGCTGCGTCCTCCCTCGTGCTCCCAGGAAACCCGGCGCCCGGACGGCGTCGTCCCTTGGGGTTGTTACAACACATTCCGCAGCAAGAGCATAGCCATGAAAACGTTCGCCTGGATCATTTCCCTCACCCTGCTCGCAGCCACCGCGGGCGCCGCCGATTCCGGCAAGGATTCCGTGATCGGTGCGGCCAAAAAGCTCGCCTCCCAGGGCAGTTACTCGTGGAAGACCACCGTGGAATCCGCCGGCGGCGGGGGTGGAGCACGCCGCACCG
>CAZYJB010000053.1:0-11164 GCA_964647675.1 uncultured Verrucomicrobiota bacterium
AGAGCTCCGGCGGCTTTTTGATTCCCGCACGCGAACCGTTCGCGGCACAGTCGGCCGCGCCCTCATCGATTCGATCCGCCGGCGCACGATCCATCCATGCCCGCTCTCGATCTCTCCCTCCGACCTGCAGGTTCCACCCGATGGGACATGGTTGCCCTCGGAGAAATCATGCTGCGCCTCGATCCAGGTGACACCCGGGTGCGGACGGCGCGCTCCTTTCAGGTCTGGGAGGGCGGCGGTGAGTACAATGTGGCGCGCGGCCTGCGCCGCTGCTTCGGCCTGAAGACCGCGGTATGCACCGCCTTCGCCGACAATGAAGTCGGGCGCCTGCTCGAGGATTTCGTGCTGCAAGGGGGCGTGGCCACCGATCACGTGCTGTGGCGCGCATTCGACGGCGTCGGACGCACCACCCGAAACGGCCTCAACTTCACCGAGCGCGGCTTCGGCGTTCGCGGTGCGGTGGGCATTCCGGATCGCGGCCACACCGCGGCGTCACAGCTCCGTCCCGGCGATTTCGACTGGGACCGCATCTTTGGCGAGCACGGCGTGCGCTGGTTTCACACCGGCGGCATCTTCGCCGCCTTGAGCGAGACGACCGCGGACCTGGTGATCGAGGCCGTGCAGGCAGCCCGGCGCCACGGCGTGCGGGTCAGCTACGACCTCAACTACCGTCCCAGCCTCTGGATGAGCATCGGCGGCCAGGCCAAGGCGCAGGAGGTCAACCGCCGCATCGCGCCGTACATCGACGTCATGATCGGCAACGAGGAGGATTTCACCGCCTGCCTCGGCTTCCACGTCGCAGGCGCGGACGAGAACCTGCTGAAACTGGAGGTGGGAGCGTTTCGCGCGATGATTGAAACCGCCGTGAGGGCGTATCCCAACTTCCAGGTCGTGGCGACGACCCTGCGCGCCGCGACGACCGCCACGCTCAATGATTGGGGCGCGATCTGTTGGGCGGGCGGACAGTTCTACGAATCGCGCGCTTATCCGGCGCTCGAGATCTTCGATCGCGTCGGCGGGGGAGACAGCTTCGCCAGCGGACTCATCTACGGCCTGCTCACCTCGGGCGATCCGCAGAAGGCGGTTGAGTACGGGGCTGCGCACGGTGCGCTGGCGATGACCACGCCCGGCGACACGTCCATGGCCAGCTTGAAGGAGGTCGAGGCGTTGATGAAGGGTGGCGGCGCCCGGGTGCAACGCTGACCCATCCCCGTTGCCATGAATGTTCCCCGCGCTCACCGACGCTTGCGATGCGTCCGTGTTCTTCCCGCGTTCATCGTCTCTCTGGTTTTTGCGACCACGGTCGTCCAGGCAGGGGCCGCACGTTCCGGGGGTGGGGTGGCGACGGTGCATCCCCTGGCCACCGAGGCCGGACTCGGCGCCTTGCGCGCGGGTGGGAATGCCGTCGATGCCGCAGTCTCGGCGGCGCTGATGCTGGGAGTGGTCGATGGTCAGAATTCGGGCATCGGCGGCGGATGCTTCATCCTGATCCGTACGCCGCGTGGGCGGTTCTACGCCGTTGACGGGCGGGAAACCGCGCCGGCCCGGGCCACCAGCGACATGTATGTCCGGGGTGGCCGCGTCGATCCCGGGCTCAGCCAGGAGGGCGCCCTGGCGGTGGGAACGCCGGGCGAGTTGGCGGCGCTCGACCTGGTGGCGCGGCGCTGGGGACGCCTGCCCCTGCGTCGCGCGTTGCTCGAAGCCGCCGAACGCGCGGAACAGGGCTTCGCCGTGTCGCGGCACCTGGCGGATCGCCTCGCCGGCGAGCGGGAGGCACTCCGGCGATTTCCCGATGCGGCGCGGATCTTCGCGGATGCGAAGGGCGTGCCGCTGCGCGAGGGCGCGTGGCTCCAGCAGCCTGACCTGGCTGCCACGCATCGCCGCCTGGCGGAGCAGGGCATCCGCTGGTTTTACCGGGGTGAGTTCGCAAGACGTACCGAGCAGTGGATGCGCGAGAACCATGGCATCCTGGAAGCGCGCGATTTCCGTGCCTACCGGGCGAAACTTCGCGAGCCGGTGCAGTCGCGCTTCCTGGATTGCGAAATCGTGGGCTTCCCGCCGCCAAGTTCGGGCGGTGTGCACGTGGCGCAGATCCTCAATCTCCTCGATCGCCTGCCGTGGGCCCGTGAATCGGCGGATTCACCGGACTTCATTCACGGTGTGGCTTCGGCCATGAGCCTGGCTTTCGCCGACCGCGCGCATTGGCTGGGAGACTCGGACTTCACGTCCGTCCCGCGCGGATTGGTGTCGGCGGAGTACGCGGATCGCCTGGCCAAGCGCCTCGAACGCGAACGCGCCGTGGTGGTGGACCGCCATGACACGCCGCCTGAGGCCGAGCGGGATCTGTTCGGCAAGCACACGACACACCTCTCGGCAGCCGATGCCGAAGGGTGGTGGGTCGGCCTCACCGCCACGATCAACACGACCCTCGGCTCCAAGGTCGTCGTGCCCGGTACGGGCGTGGTGTTGAACAACGAGATGGACGACTTCACCGCCGCGCCGGGCACGACCAACTTCTTTGGATTGATCGGTGCGGAAGCCAATGCCGTCGCGCCCGGGAAGCGGCCACTGTCCAGCATGAGTCCCACCCTGGTGCTGCGGAAGGGTGAACCCATTCTCGTGACCGGCGCGGCCGGTGGACCGACGATCATCTCACAGACCGTGCTGGCGGTCGCCCGCGTGGCGGCGTTTCAGGAAGGTCCCGCCGAGGCCTTGAAAGGTCCGCGGTTCCATCATCAGTGGCGTCCGGACGAACTTCTGATGGAGAACGCGTGGCCCGAGGAAACCCTCGTTGAACTGCGGCGCCGCGGGCATCGCGTTCGGCGCGTCGGCGCTCTCGGCGCGTCGCAGGCCGTCGGCTGGCGCGAAGGCCGCTTCGAGGCAGCCGCCGATCCGCGCGTGGGTGGCGCGGGTGTGGTCTGGGAGCCGGGCAAAGCGGGATCGGCATCACGCTGAGGGCCCGCGACCCGGTTCAGGGCTCGACTCCTCCCGAAAGCGTGCGGAAGAACAGCTGCGGCCCGCCGAGCAGGGACGCCGCGTTCAAGTTGGTGGGGGCGCTCTTGAAGGTCTGGGCGGCCCACTCCTGCAGGTCCGGTGAAAAGAAGGCGTGCTGGTGCCGGTTGGTCCTGGACTGGAGCAGGACATTCAGCCTGCCTGGGGAGTAAAGCAGCGCCGTGGGGACGACCTCCACGGTGGGGGGGGCGGGGGTGACCGCGCTCGGCAGAAACGCCTGCGCCTCGGCGCCCACGCGCAAAACACGGACCTCTTGCAGGACGATCGGCGTCACCGGACGGTCCCCGGTCGTGGTCGGCATCTTGCTCAGCGCATGGACGATCTCGATGCCTTCGACGACGCGCCCGAACACCGTGTGCAGGTTGTCGAGCCACGGCGTGTTTGTCACCGTCACGAAGAACTGGCTGCCGTTGGAATTCTTACCCGAGTTGGCCATCGACAGGATGCCATGCGAGACATGTTTGAGTTCCGCATGGAACTCATCGGCGAACTGGTATCCCGGACCGTCCGTACCCTGGCCGTTGGGTGAACCACCTTGGATCATGAACTTGTCGATGACCCGGTGGAAGGTGAGCCCGTTGAAGAACGGGCGTCGCACAATTCGGGCCGTCGGGAAATCGATCCAGTCACGTGTGCCCTCGGCAAGGGAGACGAAGTTGCCCACCGTGCGCGGCGCACGCTGATACTCGAGCCACGCCCAGAACGTGCCTTGAGCGGTCACGAAGCCGGCGTACAGGCCGTTGGTCGACGGTTCGGCGTGGGCCATGCGCGCGGCACCCAGCACGAGGAGGGACATCAGGAGGCATCGGACGGTTCTCATGCAGTAACGACTCATGCAGTAGCAGTTTGGGCAATACGGTGAAGGGAACGCTGCAGGCCGGGGCCGCTGACGACGATCTCGAAGGTGCGATCGCGGCCGACTTCGCGCCGCCAGAAAACGCCGCCGGCGCGCTGGATGATCAGGCCGCCAGCGGCGATGTCCCAGAGCCTCACCCCGCTCTCCACGTACCCGTCGAAGCGGGCGGAGGCCACGTAGGTCATCGAGAGCGCGGCGGCGCCCATGATGCGGATCTTGCGCACACGGTGCACCAGCGACTCGAACACCGGCAGCATCCGATTGAGCGTGCTGCGTTTCTTCGCGAAACCGAGGGCGACGATCGACTCCTCGAGGCGCACGCGCGAGCTGGTGCTGATCCGGCGTCCGTTGAGCCGTGCCGGTCCGTGGCTCGTGGCCGTCCAAAGGTCGTCCGTGAAGGGATCCAGCACCACCGCGGCACAGGTTTCGTAGCCGTCCTCGTACACGGCGCCGGCGCCCGGCCCGCCTTCTGTGCGGCGGCGGCATTGCAGGGCAATGGAAACGCAGGCATGCGGCACGCCGTAGGCGAAATTCACCGTGCCGTCGATGGGATCCACCACCCAGCGCAGCGGATTCCCGGGGTCCCCGACCATTCCCTCCTCGCCGAGGATCGATGCCTGGGGAAGCCCGGCGCGCAGGGTGCGTTCGATGAGTCGCTGGCACTGGACATCGAGTTCCAGCTTGATGTCGTGCTGGGTCGCTTGGTGGACCTTCTTCGGACGGCGAAGCTCGCGGTGCATGCGTTCACCGGCGAGGCGGGCGGCATGGACGGCACAGGCCAGCGCATGGTCGGTTTGTGGGGCGGTCAGCGTCAGGGACATGATGCGTTGGCGGACGCCGGTCAGGAGACCACTTCGCGCCGGTCGGAGAGCCGGCGTTGGAGTTCGGCCAACTTGTCCGGCAGCAGGCCGTTTTCGGAGGCGTCCAGCGCGGCGAGCAGGTCGTCCGCCTCGCGCAACCGCGGGACCAGGACGTAGTTGGCGCCGGCCTGCTTGAGGCGCTCGACATCGGCGAGGTGTTCGCTATGGGCGATGATATGCGCGGTGGGATTCAGGCTTCGCACCAGGGTGACCAGCCGGAGGTTGTTGGTGCCTTGCAGGACCAGGTTGGGCAGCGAGCAGACCACCACCGAGGCCGAGCGCAGTCCGGCGTGTTCCAGTGTTTCGCGCTGCGAGATATCCCCCCAAATGGCGTGGATGCCCCGCTGTTTGAGCCGCTGGTGCACCTCGGGATTGAAGTCGATCACCGCGAGCCGGGCGCGCCAGTCGGGCCGGCCCTGGAGGATCTCTTCCAGCAATGAGCTGGCACTCCACGAGAACCCGAGCAGGTAGAGATCCGGCTTACGGTCGGATTTCCCGTCCGCATTCCCGGTCCCCGGCGAATCCCGCCATCCCAGCCGCCTGAGCCAGGGTTCGGCTGCCCGAAACAGGCCGTCTGCGCCCGAGATGGCGTAGCTGCTGAGCACCGCGAGGAGGAAGAAGGCGTAGACCACCGGCGGGAAGACCGTCGGTGGCAGGTGGCCGGCCTCCTCGCCCATGCGCACGAGGACCAGCGCGAACTCGCTGAGCGGCAGCAGATACACCGCCGTGAGGAACGCCATGCGGTTGCCCAGCCCGAGCGCGCGCAAAGGCAGGAAGACGGTGATCCCGCGAGTGACGATGACGAACAGCACCAGTGCAACTCCCGTCACCAGCGGACCCATCGCCGGCGCGGGCACGCGCAATCCCAGGCCGACGAAGAAGAGGGTGATGAAGAAATCGCGCAGTCCGGTGATCTTCGCGATGACATCGAGGTGGTAAGGGAAGGTGGACAACGCGACACCGGCGACCAGCGCGCCCATTTCCGGGGACAACCCCAGTTTGGAGGCGGCGCCTGCGATCACGAAGCACCAGGCCAGCGCCCCCACGACCACCAGTTCAGGCAGCGTGGCGACCCGTCGGAAAAGTGGCGGCAGCAGGTATCGGCTGGCGCCCAGGGCGAGGCCGATGAGAGCCGCGATCTTGAGGAAGGTGAGGGCGATGACGCCCACGGAAGGATTCGCCAGCGCGGGTTGGAGCCCGAGGAAACTGATGACCGCGACGTCCTGGATCACTGAGATCCCGATCGTGAGACGACCGGCGAGGGTGTCCAATTGGCGCTTGTCGGCCAGCAGCTTCACCGCGATGACCGTGCTGCTCACGAACGCGGCCATGGCGAGATAGAGGGCTGTGAACCGTCCTCCGAAGGCTTCCGGGCGCACGCCCGACAGGACCGCGTAGGCGATCGCCGCGGTGCCGATGATCTGCGCGACAGCGGTCACGGCGATGGCGCGTCCCGAGCCCATGATCCGCTTCAAATCGATCTCCAGCCCAATGACGAAGAGCAGGAGAATGAGGCCGATGGACGCGATGGAATCGATCGATTCCTCGCTGGTCACCCATTCGAACGTGTTGGGCCCAATGACGTAGCCCGCGATGAGATAGGCCAGCAGCACGGGCTGTCGCAAGACCTGGGCGACGACCCCGAACAGCCAGGCCGCCACCACGCAGACTGCAATGTCCGTGAGCGGGCTGTGATGCACGCGGCGCGGAAGCTACCGGGGCGCGGCCTCATCGCCAAAGGCAAACTCCTCAGCGACAGCGCCGCGGTCCCAACCAGCCGGGTGGGGAGCGGACGGGGGTTTTGCCTTGGCTCACCGTTCATCCAAGGTAGTTTCACGACCTCGCGACCTGCCCGAGGGGCCGCGAGCACACCGGGGCCACAAGGGTGCCGGTCGGTCGCATCAGCAATGGACACCGCCCACATACGCAATTTTTCGATCATCGCGCACATCGACCACGGCAAGACCACGTTGTCGGACCGCCTGTTGCAGCGCACCGGGACCATCGCGTTGCGCGACATGCAGGAGCAGTTGCTGGACGCCATGGATCTCGAGCGTGAGCGGGGCATCACGATCAAGGCGCACCCGGTCACGATGTACTACCGCGCCAAGGACGGGCAGGAGTACGAGTTGAACCTCATCGACACCCCCGGCCACGTGGATTTCGCGTATGAGGTTTCGCGTTCGCTGAGCGCCTGCGAAGGGGCGCTGCTGATCGTGGATGCCGCGCAGGGGGTCGAGGCCCAGACCGTCGCCAACGTGCATCTGGCGATGAAGCAGAACCTCACCATCGTCCCGGTCATCAACAAGATCGACCTGCCACACGCGGACGTCGACCAGGCGCGGCAGCAATTGGAGGAGATCCTCGCCATCCCCGGTGACACCGCGATCCTGGCCAGCGCCAAGCAGGGCATCGGCATCGACGAGATTCTGGAGGCCATCGTGGCGCGCATTCCGCCGCCGACGCCCACCGGGGCAGCCTCGATGCAGACGCTCGTCTTCGACAGTTTCTTCGACACCTACAAGGGCGTCGTGACCCATGTGCGCGTGTTCAACGGCGAATTGCGCCCGGGCCAGCACCTCAAGCTGCTGCACTCGGGGCGCACGGTGGAGATCAAGGAGGTCGGCAGCTTCAACCCCAAGCCGTACCCGCGCGACTGCCTCACCGTGGGCGAGACCGGGTACATGACGGCCAACATCAAGAGTCCGAAGGACGTCAAGATGGGGGACACCCTCACCGACGCACGCCATCCGTCGCCTGCGCTGCCCGGCTTTCAGGAGGTGCACCCGATGGTCTTCAGCGGCATCTATCCGATCAACCCGGGCGACTTCGAGAACCTCAAGACGAGCCTCGAGAAGCTCCAGCTCAACGACTCGGCCTTTGTCTTCCAGACCGAATCCTCGGTGGCGCTCGGCTTCGGATTCCGGTGTGGATTCCTGGGCCTCCTCCACATGGAGATCGTGCAGGAACGCCTGCGCCGCGAGTACGAGATGGACATCATCGCGACCTACCCGTCGGTGGTGTACCGCGTCCTCATGACCGATGGCGTGGTGAAGGATATCGACAATCCCGCCTTCCTGCCGGCCGTCACCTATATCGAGGCGATCGAGGAGCCCATGGTGAAGGCGTTCGTCATCACGCCGAACGAGTTCATCGGCGACATCATGAACCTGATCTCAGAAAAGCGCGGCGCGATCGACCACACCGAGACGCTCGACCAGCGGCGCGTCATGCTCACCGCGCGCATCCCGCTCAACGAGATCCTCATCGACTTCCACGACCGCATCAAATCGATCACCCGCGGCTACGGCTCCATGGACTACGAGCCCACGGGTTACGAGGTTTCGGAGATGGTGAAACTCGACATGCTGGTCAACGGCGACTCGGTCGATGCGTTCTCCTGCATCGTGCATCGGTCCAAGGCGGAGGGCAGGGGACGCGCGCTCGCGTCGAAGCTCCGGGAGGTCATTCCGAAACAGCAGTACGCGGTGGCCATCCAGGCGGCGATCGGCGGCAAAATCATCGCGCGCGAAACCATCAGCGCGCTGCGCAAGGACGTCACCGCGAAGTGCTATGGCGGCGACATCTCGCGCAAGCGCAAGCTGCTCGAGAAGCAGCGTGAAGGTAAGAAGCGCATGAAGTCCATCGGCACGGTGAACATCCCGCAGGAGGCGTTCATCGAAGTGCTCAAGGCCTGACTTCCGTCCCGCGAATTCCCTCCAGACCTGCGCCGCATGAGCCTCGATTCGCCGGATATCACCGACGCGCTGCCGCCGCTGCCCGCCGGCGGACTTCGCTTCTGCCTGCGCCACCCGCACCTGCTGCCGCGCTGGCTGCTCTCACGCCGTTTCCGGCACGCGATCGAGGTGCGCAAACACGTCTGGAAGATCCGGAATTTCCAGTACGACGAACTCAGCGCCGCGGCCCGCTCCGGCATCGATTCCGGGCTGCACGCCTTCGACGCCATCCTGCGGTCTGGGCCATCGAAGGAGCGTATCCACGGCGGTCTGTCGGCGCTCGATCTCTGCGCACAGAAGTGGCTGCGCCCGTACGCCAACGCGTCCATGCGCGAGAATGTGGAGGTGTTCCTGGTGGCCATCGGCGTGGCCATGGCCATCCGCACCTTCATCCTGCAGCCGTTCAAGATCCCCACGGGTTCCATGCAGCCGACATTGTACGGGGTGCATTTCGAGGATCTGCGCGCGGATCCTGCGGCGAAGGTGCCGGGAATGCTGGGCCGCATTGCCGCGGCGGTGTTCCAGGGCGACTTCTACCACGAAATCGTGGCCGAGGATGCGGGGCAGGTCGTGGGGGTGGAGCCGCGCGGTTCGCTGGGGTTGATCAGCTACCAGGATGTCGTGCTGCGCTATGATTCGGCGCGCGGCACCAAAAAGCATCGCGTCTGGTTCTCGCCGGTGGACGGCCACGGCGGCGATCTGCGCGGATTGCAGGGCGTGCTGAATACGGGCCAGCTCAGTCCGTTCCGGCCGCTCCTGCCGGGTCAACGCTTCAAGAAGGGCGACGTTCTCCTGCGGTTGAAGGATTCGGCCGGCGACCACCTGTTCGTCGACCGCGTCACCTACAATTTCCGTCCGCCGCAGCGCGGCGAGATCGTGGTGTTCGAGACTCGCGGCATCCGCCTGCTTCCGCAGGACCAGTTCTACATCAAGCGCCTCGTGGGGCTCGGCGGCGAAACGCTGAGACTGGGGGACGATCGTCACCTGGTGGTCAACGGCCAGCGGCTCGACCGGGATGCGAACCATTTCGAGCGCGTCTATGGCGCGATGAAGGACAGGCCCATGGATAGCCAGTACTCGGGCCACGTGAACGGCACGGTCGCGGCCACCGTTGGGCGCCCGGGCCTGGCCGAGTATTTCCCGACCGAGCGAAGCGAGGTGGTCATTCCCAAAGGCCGCTACATGGTCATGGGCGACAACACCCTGAACTCCTTCGACTCCCGCGGCTGGGGCGACTTCGCGGCGACCAACGTGGTCGGAAAATACTGCTTTGTGTGGTGGCCGTTCACCGGCCGTTGGGGCACGAGCCCGAACTGAGAGCGAATCGACGTGATTCCTGAGGAGGCATCACGCGGCGCATCGGAAAGAGCGCCCGGTGGACCAGCCGTTGGTGCCAGCGGGTCGGACGGGGCAGGCGAGCGAGACGACCCACGGAATTCGGGGGCGCCGTTGGCGCCATGTCTCACGCAGCCAGTTCCCAGCGAGCGCCGCATCTCGACCGCTCTCACCACCTCTTAATTATTGCGCACAATAATGGTTAAGTTTAGTTAGCGGAGGCGGGGTGGGATCGGTGGATCTGCCACGGCTTCCATGGTTCTCTTCTCCCTCGCCGGTAGCCCGCTCCCGGGCGGCTCTCCCGCGGCGTCCCGGCCCATGCGCCGCCACCACCCACTTCAGTTGGCCCGCCTCACATGTGCAGCGCCCGTCCATCCACGGCCAGCGCGGCTTCCTTCAACGCCTCCGCCAGCGTCGGATGCGCGTGGCAGCAGCGCGCGATGTCTTCGCTGCTCGCACCGAACGCCATCGCCGCCGCGGCTTCCGCAATCAGATCGCCGGCGCGCGGTCCAAGAATGTGAACCCCCAGCACGCGATCGGTCGCGGCATCCGCCAGCACCTTTACGCGACCGTCCGTCGAAGCCAGCGCGCGCGCGCGCCCATTGGCCAGGAATGGGAAGACGCCTTTGCGATACGCGATTCCCGCCGCCTTCAATTCCTCTTCGGATTTCCCGACCGTCGCGATCTCGGGTTCCGTGTAGGCGACGCCGGGGATGACGTTGTAATCCACATGGCCGTGTCCGGTGGCGAGAATCTCCGCCACGGCCACGCCTTCCTCCTCGGCCTTGTGCGCCAGCATCGGACCTGGAATGACGTCGCCGATCGCGTACACCCCGGGCGCGGCAGCGAAGGACGCATCCACGGGAATCCGCCCACGCTCGTCCGGCCGGATGCCGACCGATTCGAGACCGAGGTCCTCGATGTTGGGACGGCGTCCCACTGCGACCAGCACGCGATCGGCATCGATGACCGTCTCATCGTCCAACCGCACCACGCAGCGATCATCCACCAGACGGGCGGATTGCACGCGCGATTTCAGGCGGAAGCGCAGGCCCTGTTTCTCGAAGAGTTTTTTCGCCTCGGTGGCGATCTCGAGATCCATGCCGGGCAGGATGCGATCCAGCGACTCGACCACGGTGACGGTCGACCCGAGCCGTCGCCAGACGGATCCCAGTTCGAGTCCGATGTAACCGGCGCCGATGACCACCAGATGGCCCGGCACCGAAGGATACGACAATGCCTCCGTGCTGGTGGCGATCCGGTCGGTGTGCCCCTCGATTCCCGGCAGTGTGGTTGGCTGGCTGCCCGTCGCGATGAGAATGGATTTCGCCTCGAGGTCGGTGACGCCCTGGGCGCCGGTGACC
>CAZYJB010000054.1:0-6153 GCA_964647675.1 uncultured Verrucomicrobiota bacterium
CGGTCTACGAATCAAAACGCGCCGGGCGCAACCGCGTCAGCCTCGGTCGTATCACGCCCTAGCCCCATCCCACTTGGCGGACGCCAGAGGTCGCGGGAAACATCCTGCGTCGCCTTCTGGCCTGTCAGTCCAGCCGCCCACCGGCTGCCCTTGGTCAAGGTGGCGACGCTCACCCTGGCGATTGCCGCCCGTCGCCCGCAGACGCCGCCCCCCTCCCGGACCACTCGGCGATGCGGTTATCCACCGCGAGCCCCCATCTCCTTCGGGATCTCCAGCAAGGACGAGTTCGTGCACCCCTACGTTCACATCCAGATACCCAACATCCCGCGTCGCGACTTCCTGCGAGTATCTCCTAAACCTACTCGCGCTCCTGCCGATGCTAGGGTGGGCCTTCACGCCAACCGCCCTAGCCTTCGGCTGGTCGCAAGCCCGCCCTAGAAACGTCAATCGCACATGAACATCACGCACTCCAAACGGCCGCGATCCATGCGTCGCGGTTTCACCCTCGTCGAAATCATCGGCGTCGTCGCCCTGATCGCCGTCCTCGCAGCGGTTCTCGCCCCGCGGGTTACGGGCGTCATCGGACGCGGCAAGATCAACAGCACCTCCCAGGGCATCGCCTCGCTCAAGACGGCGACCATGGACTACATCGCCAAGAACTCCACGCTGCCCTCACGTTCCGGCACGGGTGAAACCAACGCCGCGGTGGCGGTCGGCCGGTTCGACGCCGACCTGGTTGCAGGCGGGTTCACGGAGAAGCTCTTCTCGTGCGCCATCGGGAGTCAGACCTTCGATAACACGGCCCTGACCTCGCGCACCCATGTGCGCACGGCATCCGCAGCCTCCTCGGGCTCGGTGACGACGCCGACCTCCTCCGTCGGAGGCACCAATTTCGACCTTGATCGCGACTCCTCCACGGCGGACTTCACGTCCGGCCAGACCGTCGCGGCGGTGTTCATCCCGAATGTTGCGATCGCGGACGCGGTCGCGCTCAACAAGCAGATCGACGGCGATTCCAACAGCCTCAGCGGCGCCGACACGATCGGCCGCTGCATCTACAGCGCGCCTGATTCCAACAATCAGGTCACGATGTACGTGTACGTCGCTCACTACTGAGCCGGCCCAAAGTCCTGCCCCGACTGGCTGACGTTTCCCGCTGGAGCCACCGCTCCAGCCTGACCGCGGCGTATCCCGCACCTTCTCTCTCGGGTGCGCCGCGGTCGCGATTCTCAAGTCAGCAACGGCGGATCTCCATGGCACCAGCGACGCCAATACCGCGGCTCGGCGACTGGCTGCTCGACGAGGGCTACCTGCAGCCTGACCAGCTCGACCTCGCCCTGCGCGAACAAAGGCGTGGCGGCAAGATGCTCGGCGAGGCCCTGGTCGATCTTGGCTTCGTCTCCCGTGAGATCCTCTCGAGATTCCTCGCCGAGAAGACGCAGTCCGAGGCCGTCAAAGTTGGACGCCTCACGGTCGATCCCGAGGTCCTCGACCTCGTCCCCCAGGAGCTCGCGCGGCGCTTCCTGGCCCTGCCCCTCTCGCGCGACGGGGACACGCTGTATGTCGCCATTGCCGACCCGCTGAACGTCACGGCCTTCGACCTCCTCGAACAGACCACCGGGCTTCGCGTTCACCTCGCCGCCGCATCCGCCCAGGAACTTCTCTCAGCGATCGACCGTCTCTACCGCTCACGGCAGTCGGTGGACCAGATCGTCGACGAACTGCTGCAGCTCGATGGCGAGCGACTCGCCAGCACCACCGAGAAAGACGCGCCCACCATCCGCCTCGTCGACCGCATCATCGAGGAGGCGGTGAACCAGGGGGCCAGCGACATTCACTTGCATCCCGAGGAGAAAGTCCTGCGGGTGCGCCTCCGCCGCGACGGCGCCCTCGATCCCGGCTTTCTCCTGCCCAAACAGCTCCAGCCCGCCCTGACGGCCCGATTCAAAATTCTTGGCGGCATGGACATCGCGGAGAACCGGCGCACCCAGGACGGGCGCGGGAAGACGGTGGTCTCCGGACGCGAGATCGGTCTTCGCTTCTCCGCGCTCCCCACCTCGTTCGGTGAAAGCCTCGTTCTCCGCATCCTCGACCGGACCACTTCCGCGCAGGACATCAGCGTTCTCGGCTTCGCACCGCGCCTCGAGAAGGACTTCCGCAGCCTCGTCGACCGTCCCCACGGGGTCATCTTCGTCACGGGCCCGACGGGCAGCGGGAAGACCACCACGCTTTACGCGGCCCTGGGGCTCGTCGATAGCTCCGAAACCAGCATCTTCACGCTCGAGGACCCGGTGGAGTTCCAGCTCGCGGGCGTCCGCCAGACGCAGATCAATGAGACCATCGGGCTCACCTTCGCCGACGGACTCCGCACGCTGTTGCGCCAGGACCCCGACGTCATCCTGGTCGGCGAAACCCGGGATACCGAGACCGCGCAGTTGGTCGTTCGCGCCGCGCTCACCGGCCACCTGGTCTTCTCGTCCCTTCACACCAACGACGCCCTCGGAGCCGTCCCGCGTCTCATCGATCTCGGCGTCGCGCCCTACCTTCTCGCACCCACCCTCGCCGGCATCCTCGGCCAGCGCCTCGTGCGGAAGCTCTGTTCCCACTGCCGCCAACCCAGCGCCACGCCCCCCGCCCTGCTCGAAACCATGGCGCGATCCGGATGGCGCCCCGGAGCAAGTGACACGTTCCGCCGCCCCGCCGGATGCGAGCATTGCCGCGAAACGGGTTTCCGTGGACGTCTCGGTATCCACGAACTCGTCCTCATCGACGCCACCCTGCAAAAGGCAATCGCGGTCCAGGCGAGCACCGCCGAACTGAACCAACTCGCACGCCAAGCCGGGTTCCTCACCATGCTGGACGATGGCATCGCCAAGGCCGCCGCCGGCCTCACCACCATCGAGGAAGTCCTGCGCGCAACCGGCACCTGATTTCCACCCCCTCCTGCCATGCCGCTCTACCAATTCACCGCCCTCGACGAACGCGGCCGTACCGTGCGCGGCCGTCTCGAAGCCGCCGATGAGGAAGCCCTGGGCGCCGCCCTGCGGATTCAGGGCCAATGGCTCGCGTCCGCTGCCCCCAACGCCGCCTTGAGGAAGCCAGCCCGCCGCATGCCAGCCCACCGCTCCGTGCCACGCCGGGTCCTGATCCAGTTCTTCCTCTCCTTCAGCCTCCAACTCAAAGCCGGCGTCACCGCGTTCAACGCGCTCGCCTTCGGAATCGAGAAAAACTCCCACGCCGGGTTCCGCGCGGTCCACGCCGACCTCCTCGAACGCGTGCGCGCCGGAACCTCGCTCAGCGAGGCGATGTCGGTCCACCCACGCACCTTTTCCAGCGTCGTCGTAAACCTCGTCCGCGCCGGGGAGGCTTCCGGTCACCTTGCCGAAGTCTGTGAGGAAATCCGGAGGCACTACGAATGGACCGACCGCATCGCCACCGACGTGCGCCAGGCGCTCATGTATCCGGTCACGGTGCTGGTGGCGGTCACGGTCTTCTTCTTCGTGGTCTTCACCTTCTTCATCCCGCGCTTCACGGGCGTGCTCATGGAACTCGGCGTCGTGCTGCCCGCACTGACCCGGTTCATGATCGGGCTCAGCGAGTTCATGAAGGCCTCCTGGGGAACAATTCTCGGCACGATCGCAGTGGGGACCGGCCTCGCGATCTGGGTCGTCCGCCGGTTCCCGACGGCGGCGCGGGCCGTCGATCGTGCTAAACTCGGCGTTCCGTTGTTCGGGCCGATCATCGCGCAAATCTGCCTCTCCCGTTTCGTACAGAACCTGGCTGTCCTCTATCGCGCCGGCATTCCCCTTCTGGAAGCGCTGCGCCTCTGCCAGCCGCTGGTCGGCAATCGCGCCATCGAACACCAGGTCGCACGTCTCCGCGATGGCGTGTCAGAAGGTCACTCGCTCCATGACACCATGGCGCTCGGCGACACCTTCCCCCCGCTGGTGGTTCAGATGACGGCGCTGGGGGAATCCACCGGCACCCTCGACAGCGCGCTCCAAAACGTCGCCGACTACTACAATGTGGTGATCCCACGCGAGGTGAAGAAGGTGTTCGGGCTCTTCGAACCGATCATGATCCTGGGTTTGATCGGTCTGGTGGGCACCGTAGCCCTCTCCGTCTTCCTCCCTATCGCCTCAGCCCTGGAGGGCCGATGAACCAGCCGCGCACCGCCCCTTTCCAAACCTGCTGCCCGCCTCGGCGGACCGCTTCCGCCCGCAGGCGCAGGACCAGCCGGCCCCCAACCTCTCCCGCGGCTGGCTTTTCGCTGATCGAGATGATCGGAGCCCTGGCACTGGTGGGAATCTTCGCGGCCATCGTGACGCCGAACCTCGCGCAGAGCGTCAGCCGCTCCAACGGAGCGAAGGAGGACGAGCGCCTGGTGACGCTCGGGGATGGCCTCGTGGACTCCATTCTCCAGACCCAGGTGATCCCGGCACCCGCCACTTGGGCCGCCGCGGTGGCGAAGACCACCGGCCTCTCCTCGAACGAAGTACGGTTCGTGATTCCGTCCGATGCCTCCACCGCCCGCGTCTACCTGATCGACCCGTCCTTCGCACCCGCCGACATCACGGCCAGCACCCTGAGCAGCAGCCCGTCTACAGCCGCGCTCTGGACGCAGTCGGCCAACGGCGCGAGCACCGTTTCCAACGCGCGCCTCCTGATCCTGAGCGTGCACAAGCCCGGTCTCACGCTCCCCGTCTCGAGCGGCTTCGCCTCGAGCACCACGGCCTTCGAGAACATCTGGAACTGGACACTCGACCCACGCACCGACGCGCCGCCTGCCGGCTGGTCGTCCACCTGGAACGGCAACGGCGAGTACTTGCACGTGCGCCGCATCAACCTCCTCCCCTATTTCCACCGGTTGACTTTCAGCAACACGGAGTACCCAACCGAATCCCCCTACTACCGACTGGGCACGTCGTCAGCGGTCCTGCTCAATTCATCGACCGGCTTCGACGCCCTCTACCTGCGCGGCTCGTTGGTCCGCGTCTACGCGGCCAACAACGACTCGTCGACCCCGGGCGATCTTCAGATCACCCACACCGTCACCGGTTCCGGCAATTTCTTTTATGCAGATGGCGCTTGGGAACCGAACTGAACAACGCGGCTACGCGCTGCTGTTGGTTCTGCTCGTGACGGCCGCGGCGGCCGCCACCGCGGCCGTATTGGTGCCCAAACGTCTCACCCGAATCGCGGCCGATCGCGCGGAGGTCGAAAGGCGCGCGCTCGAGCGCATCCGCGAGGGTCTGCTCAAGAGCATCCGCTTCAATCTCGCCATCCCCGACCGGGAGTCGTGGAGCGCCACCGTGGCCCACAGCACCGGCATGAACCTCGACGCCGTACAGTCGGTGGATCCTCGGTTCGCCGTCGATGCGACCACGCACCGTCTCTACCTCGTCGATCCCGGCCTGGGCAGCGGCCTCCTGCCCTATATTCAAGGGGACTCCGGGCTCACCGGCAGTGCGACAAACCTCCTCGGTGACCATGCACGCATCATGCTGCTGAGCACCTCGCGGCGCGGCGTCGCGCTTCCCGTGGACCCCACGACCATCAGCCAGGCGCAGTTCGATGCGCTCTGGGACTGGGCCCCGAATCCGACGGCACCCGAGCCGCCGCCAGACTGGCCCGCGGAATGGGCTCGGCACGCGCGGACGATTCACGTCGCGCGCATCCCGCTCCACAACCTGTTCGCGCGGGTCGACGCCAATTCACTCGTGATGGGGATCGGCTCGAGCCTGCTTCCAGCCAGCAACATCAGCCTGGGTAGCGTTCTGAGAACTGCCACGTCCCGCTGGCTCCTCAAGGGCTCCCTGATCCGCATCGTCCGACTCCCAGCCGCGGGCTCCACGCTCGATTTACTACTCGGGTCAACGCTCGATCTCACGCTCGGGTCGGTTCTCGGCGCGCAGATGTCCCTCGTCATCGAACGTGACCAGGTCATCGACTTTAGCGTGCCTCAGACCGGACCGGTGCCACTGCTGTATTACCCCTTCCGAGCGACCGCCACTTCGCTGACCACCGTGACCAACGAAGGAAGCCTCGGCGCCGCCTGGAATGGCTGGCGAGTTGACGAGGCCTACGGCGGCGCGGTCGGTCCGATTCCACCCACGTTCGCAGGGTTCTCCACGAACAACCGGTGCCTCGACC